>NZ_JBHXFL010000016.1:0-135030 GCF_042724095.1 Streptomyces sp. NPDC127100 | reverse complement strand
GGGGTCGCACCCCGCGGGTGCGACCCGGACCTCGTCCGTGTGTCCTACTGGGGGTCCGGCCCCACGGCCACGGGCCGCTCCGGGTCCGACGACCACTCCGACCACGACCCCACGTACAGCGCCGCCGGGATGCCGGCCACCGCCAGCGCCAGCACCTCGTGGGCGGCGGAGACGCCCGAGCCGCAGTACACGCCGACCTCGCCGCCGTCGGCCACCCCCAAGTCCTTGAAACGGGAACGGAGTTCCTCGGCCGGCCGGAACCTGCCGTCCGCCAGCACGTTGTCCGCCGTCGGCGCCGACACCGCGCCCGGGATGTGGCCGCCGACCGGGTCGATCGGCTCGACCTCGCCCCGGTACCGCTCCCCCGCCCGGGCGTCGAACAGCACCCCGGACCGGGCCAGTGCGGCGGCCCCGTCCGCGTCCAGCAGCCCCACCGCGCCCGGCGCCGGCGTGAAGTCGCCCTCCTCGGGCACCGGGACGTCCGCGGACAGCGGCCCCTGCCAGGCGCCCAGCCCCCCGTCGAGGACCCGCACGTCCGGGTGACCCGTCCACCGCAGCAGCCACCAGGCGCGGGCGGCGGCCCACCCCTGCCCGCCGTCGTACACGACGACCGGCCGGCCCGACGACACGCCCGCCCGGCGCATCGCGGCACCGAACTCCGCCACGTCCGGCAGGGGATGCCGGCCGTGCGCACCGGGCGCGGAGGCGAGTTCCCGGTCGAGGTCGACGAAGACGGCACCGGGGATGTGCCCCGCCGCGTGCTCGGCCCGGCCGTCGAAGGGCGGCGCCCCGGCCGCCTTCGCCGTGCTCAACTGCCAGCGGACGTCGAGCAGGACGGGCGGGTTCGCGCCCGCGAGCTCGTTCGTGAGGTCGGATGCGGAGATGATGGCGTTCATGGCCCCATCCTGGCGTACCGAGTGGCCGACGGGTCGATGTCCCGCTACTCTGCCCGCCGGACAGTACCGATCACGAGGCGTACGGATTCGGGCACATGCTGTACTGCCCGGGCCGCCGGGGCGCATCCCGGGGCAGACGGGACACCGGGTCCGGGGCGGCATCGGCACGAGGGGCCGCACGAGGGGCCGACGGAGCGCAAGCGGACGCACGGCCCGCGGAGGGCCGAGAAGAGAGTGACGATGACCGAGGCACGGGGCCCGGCCGGCCGCGGCGGCGAGACGCACGGCCGGCGCGCACCCGGCACGCCCTGCTGGGTGAGCCTGATGGTGCACGGGCCGGCCGCGACCCAGGAGTTCTACGGAGCGCTGTTCGGCTGGGAGTTCCGGCCCGGACCGCAGCAACTGGGCCCGTACGCGCGGGCCCTGCTCGACGGCCGTGAGGTGGCGGGCATCGGCCGGCTCCCCGCGGACCGGCAACTGCCCATCGCCTGGACCCCGTACCTCGCGTCCGACGACGTGAACCGGACGGCCGAAACGGTACGGCTGTGCGGCGGCACGGTCGGCGTGGGCCCGCTCGACGCGGCCGAGGCCGGGCGCATGGCCATCTGCTCCGACCCGTCGGGCGCCGTCTTCGGCGTCTGGCAGGCCGCGGCGCACCTCGGCACGGCGGTCACCGGCGAGCCGGGCACGCCCGCGTGGAACGAGCTCACGACCTTCGAGACGGCGAGCGTCGCCAAGTTCTACCAGACGGTGTTCGGCTTCGAGCTGGAGCCGTCGGCCACCGCCGGCCTCGACCACGTGACCCTCCGCCTCGACGGCCGCCCGGTCGCCGGCATCCACGGCACCGGCGACGCCCTGGCCCGCGAGCGCGGACCGCACTGGACGACGTACTTCGAGGTGGCCGACGTCGAACGGTCCCTGGAACGGCTGACCGGCCTGGGTGGGCACGTCCTCGAGCCGGCCCGGGACACGCCCCACGGCCGCGTGGCGCGGGTGGCGGATCCGGAGGGGGCGCGGTTCTCGCTGGTGCGGAGCCCGTGACGACGGGCCGGGGCCGTCGGGCGGGGCGGCGCGTTCGGCGAGGGTGAGACGTGCCGTCTCTCCGCCCCCGTGCCGTCCGGCCGGGAGAGGGTCCCTCAGCCCGTCGCCAGGACCGTCCGGCCGTCACCTCCCTCCCAGCCGTCGCGGGTGCGCCAGATGACTTCGACTGTGAAGACGTCACGAATGGAGCCGACGGACCATGGCTCGGCGGGCGGTTCGCAGAGGACGAGGTACAGACGGTCGGCCTTGCTCGGCAGGGCGTGGTCGATCTCCAGGAGCCGGGCCGCACCCGCACGGAGGTCGGAGTGGGACGTCCGGCCGGCGCCGAGGACCTCGTAGAGGTGCAGGCCCGTGTCGGTGACACAGCTGACGTCGACGATCGCGGAGTTCTCGGGCTGCCGGTCCGCGCGCAGGAGCGCCGCCATCAGTTCGAACCGCACGGCTTCGTGCGTCTTGCAGGTGCGGTCGGCGGCGACAGTCGCTTCCAGGTGCCGTAGCAGGGCCGTGGCCGGATCGGCTGTCTGCGAGGTGGTGGGGGTCATGGTGTCGGGCTCCTTCGGCGCGTTCTGCCGGGGCTGCTCGTGCGGTCGGGACGGTTCGGGGGTGTCGGTGGGGCTCTGCGGCTCGGACTGGGGCGGGGGACCCGCTTCCTCTGCGGAGAGCCGCTGCCGCAGGGTCTCCCGCGCTGCGGCCAGAGCCTTTGGCCAGCCGCTCCCCGCCAGCTCCGAACGGAACGCCTCGGGTGTGAAGGTGCCCGACTTCAGCGCGTGGTTGGTACTCACGCAGAGGTGCAGCAACCGGTTCAGCGCCGGCTTGTCGGGACGCCCGAGGACACGCCACACGTCCACCCAGTCACGCTGGTTGAGTTTGATGCAGCGGTTGGCCATTCCCTTGAGCTCCGAGAGGCGGGACCGGACGTCGTCCGGGATCTCACCCGACGTCAGTTCGTCGACGACTGCCACCGCGTGGAGGTAGCGCTCCAGCATGGTGGGCGAGATGGGCAGACGGCCGGAGTCGTCCGCCGTGACGAACGTGATGTTCGCGGAGTGGCGCAGGACCCACGTGTCCAACTCCGTTCCGACGGCAGGCGGCGCGGCACCGTCCCGCACCGCCAGGAAGAGCGGGCGGTCCATGGTGACGTCGACGGGTTCGACCCGGTACATGCCGCGGTTGAGAGAGACCACCCGTACCCGCAGGTCGGTCCCGACCTGCGGGACGCCCTCCCCTGCCGTCTCGGTGCCGGGGCGGGGGCCGGTCTCGGTCGGCCGGTGGTCGTCGGCGCCCGTCAGCGCGGGGAAGCAGCTGGGCCCGGCCGGCTCCAGGGTGCCCGTCAAGAACGTCGCCAAGGTCGTACCGGTGGTGGGTGTCCTCATCGGCGCCGGCATGAACTCCGCGGTCCTCAGCAGGGTGGCCACCGAGGCCCAGCGGTACTGCCAGACCCGGTTCCTGTGCGACAAGTACGGACTGCCGCTGCCGGCCGCGCTGGTGACCGATCAGGACGGCACTCCACAGACCGATGCCACGTAAGTGATGGTCGCTACGGTATCGCCGGGGCGTGCGGTATCCATGGGGTGGCGGACTCGCCGTCGAACGGCAGCGGTTGGGCGAAGCGAGTACGGCTTCAGGCGCCGAGCGGTTCGCCCGGGCCGGCCCGGCGGCACCTCGGCCGCCGAGGAGATCGCCACCACCACGCCGGACGCCCGGGTGGTCAAGGCGTTCAACACCACCCTCGCCGGACCGCCGGCCACCGGTGACGGGGACGGCCGCTGGACGTCTTCGTCGCGGGGGACGACGAAGGCGACCGTCTCCGAACTCGTCGCCTCCGAGGACCGCGCCCCCTGGTCGCGGGAGAGACGACACGATCCTGGAGCCGGTCAGGGCTTCCTGACCGGAACGCGCGGCCCCGGCGGCCCTTTTGCCGGGCCGCCTGCCCGTCAGTGGGTGTCGGTGCGCTTCTCGAGGCGGGTACCGTCACGAAGAGTGATCGACATCAGGTCACTGGGGGCGTCCAGTTCCAGGCGGTGCCAGCGACCGCGGGGGACGATCGCGGCGGTGCCCGCCCGCAACCGCACCATGTCCTCAACCCCGCCGGGTGTGTCGGGACGGAAGTAGAGGCGGACACCGCCGGTCAGGCAGCACACCGCCTCCTCGGCCTCCGAGTGCATCTCCCAGTGGTCGGCGTGCACGTCGGCGTCGGTCTCCACGTGAAACGTGGCGATCTGCCAGGCACCGGAGCCGCTGCTCGTCATCCGCCGCTCGGCGGCCCGGACGTCGCCGTCGGGGTGGAAGTGCAGCGCCGAGGCGAACAGGTCGACGGTGGTGGTCGTCATGACGGAGTTCCTTCCAGCCGGTTCTGTGCGGGGGCGATGGACCGCGGGGCGGGAGTGCCGGTTCGGCGGCGCGGCAGTACGCCGATCGCCACGACTGCCGCGAGCACGAAGACGGCCGCGGCGACGGCCAGGCCCAGGGCGTAGCCGTCGTTGAGCGAGGCGGGGTCGGCGGCCGTGCCGGTGCGGTGCGCTGCGACGGTGGCCAGGGCGGCCAGGCCGAGGGAACCGCCGAGCTGGCGGGAGCTGTTCATCAGGCCGGACGCCATGCCGGCCTCACGCGGGGCGACGCCGGTGGTCGCGGCGGCGGCGACCGGGGCCAGGACCAGCCCGGCGCCGACACTGGTGACGAGGGACGGGCCGAGCACGTCGGCGAGGAAGCTGCCGTCGGGGCTGATGAGGGCGAACCAGGCCAGGCCCGCGGCGGCCAGCAGGGCGCCGGACACCAGGGACACGCGGGGGGTGCGGGACGCGGTGACGCGGGTCGCGACGACGGTTCCCGCGACCAGGCCGACGGAGAAGGGCAGGAACGCGGTGCCGGTCGCCGCGGCCCCCATGCCCAGGACCTGCTGCATGTACAGGGACACGAAGTAGAACGCCGTGAACTGCCCGGCCGCGGCCAGGAACACCAGCACGTTCGCGCCGGCGACCCAGCGGCTGCGCAGCAGGCCGAGGCGCAGCAGGGGCGCGGCGGCCCTCGCCTCGGCGAGGACGAAGGCGGCGAGCAGCACGGCCGCCGCAGCGAGGGTCGCCCAGGTGACCGAGGAGTTCCAGCCCAGGGTGTCGGTGCGGACGACACCGAGCACCAGCAGCCCCACTCCCCCTGTCGCCAGGATGGCGCCCGGCGCGTCCAGCCTCTCGCGCCGGGCGGGCGATGCCTCCGCGGGCACCCCCGTGAGGACCAGCGCGAAAGCCACCGCGACGATGGGCAGGTTGATCAGCATGACCCAGCGCCAGCCCGCGTACTCGGTCAGCAGTCCACCCGCCAGTACGCCCAGCGCGCCGCCCGCGGCGTTCACCGCGCTCCACACGCCCAGCGCGCGGACGCGTGAGGGGCCTTCGGCGAAGGTGGTGGTGAGCATCGCCAGCGCGGCCGGCGCGGCTGCGGCGGCGCCCAGGCCCTGCCCGGCGCGGGCGGCGACCAGGTGCCAGGGGTCCTGCGCCAGCCCGCCCACCAGCGAGCACAGCCCGAAGACCGCCAGCCCCAGCACGAACATCCGGCGCCGACCGTACAGGTCGCAGGCGCGGCCACCCAGCAGCAGGAACCCGCCGAACGTGAGCGCGTACACGTGCACGACCCACGACAGGTCCAGCGGCGCGAATCCCAGCGCCGTGCGGATCGCGGGTAACGCGACGTTGACCACGGACATGTCCAGGGCGACGGCGAACTGGGCGACGGCTGCCGTCGCGAGCACCACTTCAGGCCTGCCCCGAGAGTTTTTATACATGTAAGAAAACTTAACGCCGGGGTTCGCCGTTGTCGACACCTGGGGAATGATGGAGGGCATGCCGCAACCGTCCGCACCGCGCAGAACCCCGGGCCGACCTCCCCGCATCTCCCGCGAGGAGATCATCGGTACGGCCCGCCGGATCGTGGAGGAGGGAGGTGTGGACAGGCTGACCATGCGGCGGCTGGCCATGGAGGTCGGCAGCACGCCGATGGCGCTCTACCACCACGTCCGTGACAAGGAGGAACTGCTCGTCCTCCTGTTGGACGACTACGCCGCCCGGACCCTGCGCCGGCCGGAACTGCCCGCCGACCCCCGCGAACGGGTCGTCGTGGCCGCCACCGCGATCCACGAGGCGCTCGCCGCCTGCTCCTGGATCGTGGAGGTGCTGACCGCCGACGACCTGCTGTCCACGAGCGCGCTGTGGTTCGTCGAGCAGATCGTCGACGGCCTGGGCGAGTGCGGCCTCTCCCTCGACCGGGCCGTGCACGGCTACCGTGCGATCTGGTACTACACCGCCGGAGAGATCGTGGTCAGGACGACATCGGCCCGACGGCGCGCGGATGCCGACCGTGTGACCTACCGGGAGCAGGTCTTCGCCGGTCTCGACCCGGGCGAGCTGCCCCGACTGGCGCAGGCCGCGGACCGCTGGGCGCCGCTGACCGCCGAGGACACCTACCAGGACGGGCTCCGGGCCCTGGTGGACGGCCTCCTCCTCAGCCGCTGACGACGCGCCACCGACGGTGTGCCCGGCCGTCGACGCCACGTGAGTGGGGGCCGACGGCCCTGTGACGCGGCCTCTGCGGAGCCTCTCATTTTTGCGGGCGTGTCCCGTGCTGATCGAGGAGTCCGGCGTTCCCCGCACCGGCCGGCCCTCGACCGGCCACGCCGTCAGACGGTGACCCGTACCGTCTCCACCCAGTCAGGGGGCCGCGGCGCGCCGTCGCCGATCAGGGCCGCGACGAGGCGGCAGGACGGGATCTCGGCGGGCCAGGGTGTGAAGCCGTCGGTGAGGACGACGACGATGGACGGGCGCTCCCGTGCCGCGAGCGCGGCCTCGATGCCGACGCGCAGGTCGGTGCCGCCTCCGCCGCCGAGGGTGATCTGCTCGGTGGACGTCACGCGGGAGACGGCGTGCACGTCGGCGTCGCAGGCAAGGACGGTGACGCGGTTGCCGCGTACGCCGACCTCGCGCAGGACGCCCGTCACCTCGCCCAGGGCGGCCGCGAGTTCCGCGTCGCCCATCGAGCCCGAGGTGTCGACGACGACGGCCACCCGGGGCAGCGGACGGCGCAGGCTCGGCAGGACGACACCGCGCAGCGCCGGGGTGCGGCGCGACGGGCGGCGGTAGGTGTAGTCGACGGCCCCGCCGGCCCACGCGGCGGCCTCCCGGACCGCGCCGGACAGCGCCTGCCGCCAGTCCACCGTGGGTTCCAGGACCTCCTCGGCCCAGCGCTGCCAGCCCGCGGGCAGGGTGCCGCGGCCACGCTGGTGCGCGCGCATCGCCTCGGCGGTGTGCCGGCGCAGTGCCCGGGCCTCGGCCTCGCCGAGCGGGGCCGGGCCGTCGGACGCCGGCAGTTCCCAGGGGGCCGGGTGGCCGTGGGCGCCGGAGCCGCAGTCCCGCTCCTGGACGTGCGGGGGCAGTCCTTCCAGGTACACCTCGAACAGTTGCCCGTCGGGCAGGCCGAAGAGACGGGGTTCGACGCGCCCCGCGGGCAGGCGCAGCCCGTCGGCGAGGAGGTCGTCGTTGATCTCGCAGTCCTGGGCGACGTTGACGCGGTACCGGTCGCGCCGGCCGGCGGCGGGGAGCCGGCCGGCGCGGCCGTGGTGGTCGCGCAGCAGATGCGCGGCCTCGTGCACCCAGACGCCCGCGAGTTCCTCCACGGGCGTGGCGTCGACGAAGGCGGGTGACACGTAGCAGCGCCAGTGCCGGTCCACTCCCATCGTCCCCACGTCGGCGCAGGGCACGACGGTCAGGGCGTACAGGGCCGACGCCAGGTAGGGCCGGTCGCGGGCCGCCCGGTAGCGGGCGGCGAGCAGTTTGGTCGTGTCCAGGCCCTCGCGGGACGGCCTCATGCCCGTGGACCTCACCGGCTGCCGGGCAGGGCCCCGGACATCCGCAGCAGGTCCAGGAACCCGTCGATGCCGGGAGGCACCGGCCAGTCCAGGTGCCGCATCGCCGCCAGGTCGGTGGCGGCCCGGGCGGCCACGTCCGGAACGCCCGCGTCCACGGCCTTGGCCAGAACCGTCCAGCCGGCCTCCCAGCGGGGCCGGGTGAGTTCGCTCTGGATGGCGGCGACCACCGCGATGAGGAAGGCCAGTTGCCGGTCGCCGCGGTCGGGCAGGGCGAAGGCGTCGGGGTCGGCGAGGACCCGCTCGGGATCCGGCAGGTCGAGGTGCTCCAGGTACGACAGCAGTTCGATGCCCGCACCGTCCCCGACCGCACCGGTGAGCGCGGCGGCCGTCGCCTCGCGCCCGGCGCCGGTCGCGTAGCCCGTCGCCAGCAGGCGCAGCGCCATCTCCCAGGTCCGCGGGGACGGCCACGACCGGCCCCGGCTCTCGGCGTCGGCGGGAATGTGGTGGACCAGGCCCGGGCGGGCGGTGAGGAACCCGGAGACGGCGCCGCGAGCCCGTGCGACGGCACCGGGCACCCTGGCCGGATCGACCAGGGGTACGGCCGCCTCGGGCCAGGTGCCGGCCATGCCGCGGGCGACCGTGGCGGGGTCGTGGGTCCAGTGGAGGTGGACGAAGCGGTTGGCGAGGGGCGGGCTGAGGTGCCAGCCGTCGGCCGCGCTGGACGGCGGGTTGGCGGCGGCGACGATGCGTACCGCGTCGGGCAGGACGAGGCTGCCGACCCGGCGTTCGAGGACGACCCGCAGCAGCGCCGCCTGCACGGCCGGCGGCGCGGAGGACAGTTCGTCGAAGAAGAGCAGGCCCTGGCCGGCGCGCTTGAGCCGCACCGCCCAGTCGGGCGGCGCCATCGGCACACCGGTCGCGGCCGGGTCCTCACCGACGACCGGCAGTCCGGCGAAGTCCGACGGCTCGTGCACGCTGGCGATGACCGTCTCCAGGGGCAGGCCCAGCCCGGCCGCGAGCTGCTCCAGAGCGGCCGACTTGCCGATGCCCGGTTCGCCCCACAGCAGCACGGGCTGATTCGCCGTCACGGCCAGGGACAGCGCCTCCAGCTGAGGGTTGGAGGCGGGCTCGGTGCGCCGGGTGCGCAGCCGGGCGACGAGGTCGTCGGCGGCGGCCAGTGGGGCCGGCCCAGTGCCGGGTGCGGTGCTCAACGGTCCTCGCCCTCGTTGTCGTACTCGTCCTTCCGGTCCATCATCCTGTCCCACATCCCGGCGCCGGTGCCCGGATGCTCCTCCCGCACCCGTTCCGCCAAGAAGGCCAGGTCGGAACGCTTGTACCGGCGGACGACCTGGGCCAGCGAGTACTCCGCGTCGTCGACCACGTCGATGCGCGCACCGGCCGCGAGGAGCGCCTCGACCAGGGCGCGGGAACCCCCGTCGTTGACCGCCGTGAACAGCGGTGTGCGGTCCCGGTTGTCCCGGGCCTCGAGGTCGAGTCCCTCCTCGAGCAGCCGCGGCAGGAGCATCTCGTGGTCGACCAGGTGCAGTACGTGCAGCAGGCTGCGCCGGGAGGCGTCGCGCACCCGTGGGTCCACGCCCGCGTCCAGGAGTGCGAGCACGCCGTGGGTGTCGCCGTGCTGGGCGCGCAGGAACAGGTCCCGCATCTGCGCGCGCAGGGCCCTCGGCAGGCGGCCGCTGCCCGACGCCCAGGTCTGCTGCACGGCGAAACACCCGGCGACGGCCCCGCCGAACGCGCGCAGGGCCCGCTCGCGCTGCTGCTCCTCGTCGCTGTGCGGCATGCGGAGCAGCCCGCCCGCGCGGAAGCCGACCTCGTGCCACTCGCCGCGGCAGCGGACCCGGACAGGTGCGGGGGCGTCGGGACCGGGCGGGCCGGCGATCCCCTCGGGAACCCGGAGGGCGGGGAACAGCGCCTCGCGGACCAGCGGATGCAGGTGTTCCGGCTCGACTCCGCCGACGCGCAGCAGGTCGAGGTCGGGGAGCCTGCGCCACAGCGCCTCGGGCAGGAAGGGCATGCCCTCGGCGTCCTTCCGGTCGACGACGCGCAGCAGCAGCCCGGAGCCCTGGGCGGCCGGTTGCAGCAGGAGGTGCGTCCTCCAGCCGACGGCGACGAGGAAGCGGTCCCCCACACCCTCGTCCGCCAGGCGGCGTACCTCGGGTACCAGTCGGGTGTGCGCGAGTGCGAGCCAGCCGAGGGCGGGTCCCAGGTCGGACCGGTACCGTGCGAGCGCGGGCGGCGGGGACAGGTCTGCCTCGACGCCGGCCGCGGCGAAGGCGTCGAGGAGCGCGCCCCGCTGGTGCAGCAGGGTGGTCCATTCGGCGCGCGCCGCCGCGTCGGCGGGGCCGGGGTCCGCCGTGGGCAGCTCCTCCGCCGTGCGGGGCCTGCCGTCCGGGTGGAGGAACGGCGGCCGGTCGCTGCCGCCGCACCGCTCGCGCAGTTCCCCGGCGCGGCGCGCGTCCCAGAGGTGCCGGGCGTGACGCCAGTCCTCGGTCCTCCGGCCGAAGACGCCGGCGGCCTTCTCGTCCTCGACCGTCCCGAAACGCAGGGTGACGCGCTGCGGGCCCTGCAGCATCGGGGGCGTGGTGACGTGGAGGTAGGGGGTGGCCAGGCGTCGTTCGGCCGGTGCCACCGGTCGGTAACGGGCGAGGACCACGGTCCGGTCGGTGTCGAGCGTGGTCCAGCCGCCCCGGACGCGCGGCAGGTGCCAGCGCAGCAGGTCGGGGGCCAGGTGGCGCAGGTCGTCCGCCAGGGCCTCGGCCACCTCGTGGCCGCAGTGCTCGACGACCTCCGCCAGGTCGATGTCGACGTCCGCACCGGCCGCCGCGCAGGCCCCCCGCCAGTCGCCGGCCGAGCGGCGCTCGGTCGCGCGCTCGATCATCGTCCGGGGCACCGCGTAGCGGCGGATCCGCCGCCAGCTCGCCGCTTCCTCCGGCGGGAACCACGGGAGTCCGGGGCGTGCGCTCAACGGTAGACACTTCCTATCGCGCTCAGGTCGGGGTGGGCCCCTCCGGCGGGCCGCAGACGCCGGGTCAGGGACCGCTTCACCCTGCGGGGCAGTCCGGGGCCCAGACCGACGTACTCCAGCGGTGAGCCGTCCGGCACGGCCGCCAGCAGGGACTTCGCGCCGCGCCCGGTGAGTCCGGTGTGGCGCAGCTCCAGACGGCGCAGCGGGCTGCCACCGAGGGCGGCGGCCAGGGCGCGGGCGCCTTCGTCGCCGGTGGCGTTGGCGGGGGCGCCGAGGCTCCGCTCCGACGGCGGCCGGCCGAGGTCGAGCGCCTCGATGCCGTCCAGGGCGCCGGCGAGGGCGCGCGCCCCGGCGGGGCCGATGCCGTTGCCGCCCAGACCGAGCCGCACCGGCCGTCCGGGGTCGGCCGCGGCCGCGAGGACGGCGGCCCCCTCGTCGCCGAGGTGGTTGGCGGGCAGGTACAGCTCGCGCACGCCCGCGTCGCGGATCAGCGCCGCCAGCAGTCCGGCGGCGTCGGCGGTCAGGCCGTTCCCGCCGAGGAAGAGGCGTTCCACCGGGTTCGGGCGGCCGGCGAGGGCGTCGAGCAGCGCGCGCAGGCCGGTGGTGGTGAGGCCGCTGTTGACCAGGTCGAGGGTGCGCAGCGTGGTGTTGCGGCGGAGCATCGCGGCGAGGGCGAGGGCACCGTCGTCGCCCACCGGATTGCGCTTCAGCCACAGGGCGCGCACGGTCGCGTCCGCCGACAGCGCGTCGGCGAGCGCGCCGACGCCGTCCGGGCCGATGCGGTTGCAGCCGAGGTAGAGCGTGTGCAGGCCGTGGCCGCCGGCGAGCGCGCGGGCGACCGTCGACGCCCCCTCGTCGCCGATGGAGTCGGTGCCGAGCAGGATGTGCCGGGCGTGCGGCGAGCCGGCGGCGACGGGCATCAGGCGGGCGGCGCCGGCCGCTCCGAGTCCCTGCTTGCACAGGTCGACTCGGCCGTCGGCGCGCAGGGTGCCGAGCGGGAAGGTCTCGTCGCCCTCCACCGCTCGCGCCGACCTCAGCCGGGCCAGGAGCGGGTCCAGGCCGGCGGGGTCGGCGCTCGGGATGTCCGGGTGCTCGATCGCCGGGCAGCGCATGGGTGTCGGCTGCGTCATCACCACTCCACCGGTCCGTCGCCGGTGCCCGGTGCGCCGAGGGCGGCACCGCCCTCCGCCCGCCCGGGACGGACCGACGCCAATCGACATTCCTCCACGACAAGGGTGGCAAGGCCGGTCGGATTCGAACCGACGTCCTCCAGCTTGATGCGTGGGCGCGACGACCTCTGCGCTACGGCCTTGCCGCCGGAGATCATATCCTCGTTCGCTCGTACGGTGATCGTTCGTTCGGTAGGGCGACCGTGTCGTGGCTCCTCACCAAGTCGGCGTGTCCGGCGCGTGGTTCAGCGGCCGCGCCGGTGCAGCCTCAGGTCGGTGACCACAGGACGGTGGTCCGAGGCGTCGGTGGCCACCTCCCGGGCGCCCACCACGGTGACGTCGGGCGAGACGGTGACCAGGTCGATGCGCTTGACCGGGTCGACGGCCGGGTAGGTCGCCCCGCCGCCGGGGGCCGCGTCCCGCAACTTCTGCCACAGCGGGGCCAGTTCCGGGGCCGTGGGCTCGGCGTTGAAGTCGCCGACGAGGATCTTCGGTCCGCGGTCGGCCGACAGCACCTTCAGCATGTCCGACACCTGGGCCGCCCGGACCGTGGGGTCGGCCCGGTAGTCGAGGTGCGTGACGTAGACGTGCGCGTGCGAGCCCTTCACGTCGACCGTCACCTCGGCGAAGCCGGGCCCCGGGGCCGGCACCGGTTCGGAGGTCTGGGTGGAGAGCCGGGTGATCTCGTGGTTCTCCGCCGCGAGGATCGGATGGCGGCTCAGGACGGCGACGCCGTACTGCCGGCGTTCGTCTTCCGGGCCAACCGGGTCCAGGTCGTAGATCGGCGCGAAGTACGCCCGCATGCCCAGTTTCCCGGCCAGCGCGCGGGCCTCGTCGACGAAGTCGCTGCGCGCTCCCCAGTGCACGTCGACCTCCTGGAGGCCGATCACGTCGGCCCGCAGCGCGCGTACGGCCTCGGCGGTGCGGTCCAGGTCGAAGACCTGGTCGGTGCCCGCTCCGGCGTGGATGTTGTAGGTGGCCACCCGCAACGGCACCGCCGGGGCCCGGGACCCGGGGGTGCCCCCGTCCAGGGCGGACGCCGGTGCCGCCACGGCCAGCAGGGCGGTGGCGAGGACGGCGGCGCGGACCCGGTGGGCGCGGAGGGCGCGGACGCCGCGGAGGGCGCGGACGGGACGTCGGAAGCGGGACTTCATGCCTTCTCCGATCACGTGGAAGCGGGACGGAAACAGTGACGCCCACCGCCTGACGGCACGTCAACCCCACCCGGCGTCGGGCGGCTCAGGCGTCGGGCGGCGGCAGGGCCCGGAGCAGCGCTTCGAGCGCCGCCCGGTAGGCGTGTTCCGCCGGCGTGGCGTAGCCGACGACCAGACCGTCGCCGGCCGGCACGGCGGCCCGCGGATGGCGGAACCCGGCGAGGCCGTCCAGCGCGACCCCCTGCCAGGAGGCGGCCTTGACCGCGGACGCCTCGGTGCCGGGCGGCAGCCGGAGCACCGCGTGCAGGCCCGCCGCGATGCCGGTGACCGTGATGTGCGGGGTCCGTTCGGCGAGGGCGGTGACGAGCAGGTCGCGGCGACGCCGGTAACGCTGCCGCATGCGGCGGATGTGACGGTCGTACTGTCCGGAGTCGATGAGGTCGGCGAGCGTCAGCTGGTCGAGGACGCTCGCCCATGCCTCCCGCTCGCCCTTGGCCGCGAGCACGCCGTCGACGAGGTGCTCGGGCAGGACCATCCAGCCGATCCGCACGGCCGGGGACAGACTCTTGCTGACCGAGCCGAGGTGGACGACCCGTTCGGGATCCAGGCCCTGCAGGGCGCCGACGGGCTCGCGGTCGTAGCGGAACTCCCCGTCGTAGTCGTCCTCGAGGACCAGGCCGCCGCTGGTGCGGGCCCAGTCGACGACCGCCGCACGCCGGGCCGGGTGCAGCGGGCCGCCCGTCGGGAACTGGTGCGCGGGGGTGAGCAGCACGCCGCGCAGCCGTGGCTGCGTGGCCAGTTCGCCGACCCGTGCCCCTCCGGCGTCCAGGGCCAGCGGCACCGTGCGCACGCCCGAGCCCTCCAGGATCTCGCGGTGGAAGCCGAGCCCGTACGACTCCACGGCGAAGGGACCCCGCAGCACCCCGCCGCCCGCGCCGCGCGAGCCCGCGAACAGCAGCCGCAGCGCGTGGGCGAAGCCGGAGCACACCACGATCCGCTCCGGGTCGGCGCGCACCCCTCGGGCCCGCGCCAGATAACCGGCGAGCGCGCGGCGCAGCTCGACGCGGCCTCGCGGGTCGCCGGGCCCGAAGACCTCGTCGGGTGCGGCGCCCAGCGCCCGCCGGGCAGCGGCGAGCCAGGCCGTACGGGGGAAGGAGGCGGCCTCCGGGGTGCCCTGGCGCAGGTCGTGGGCGGGGGCGGCGGGCCGTCCGGGGGCGGGCTTCGGTGTCCGGGGGCGCGCGGGCGGCGCGGCGCGTTCCGCCACCCGGGTCCCGGAGCCCTGCCGTGCGGTCAGCCAGCCCTCGGCGACCAGTTCGGCGTAGGCGTCGGCGACGGTGTTGCGGGCCAGGCCCAGGTCCGCGGCGAGCGAGCGGTAGGGCGGCAGCAGGGTGCCCGGCGCCAGCCGGCCCTCACGCACCGCGTCCCGCAGGGCGCGGATGAGCACGGCACGGCGACCACCCGGTCCGGACAGGTCCAGGTGCAGGTCGCTGCCGATGCGCTCCGCCGAATTGACCCATGATTCCGCCATGGGAATGCACCTTAATCGAGGTCTTTCCCGACCGTAGGTTCGTGGTCATGACGAACAGCACGCACCTCCGGGCCGCCGCCCCCACGACCACTCGGGGCCCCGTCCCGCGCCTCGACTTCGCCGAGGCCGCCCCCCGGGCGTTCAAGGCCCTCATCGGCTTCGACGCCGCCGCCCGGGAGGGCATCGACCCGGCCCTGGTCGAGCTGATCCAGATCCGTGCCTCGCTCCTCAACGGCTGTGCCTACTGCCTCCACATGCACACCTCCGACGCCCGCAAGGCCGGCGAGGACGAGGCCCGGCTGCACATGATCGGCGTGTGGCGCGAGGCCCGGAACTTCTTCACGGAGAAGGAGCAGGCCGCCCTCGCCCTGACCGAGGCCGTCACGCTCGTCTCCCAGGGGGGCGTCCCCGACGACGTGTACGCGCGGGCCACCCGTCACTTCGACGAGACGGAACTGGCCCGCGTCCTCGCCCTGATCTTCACCATCAACACCTGGAACCGCATCGCCCTGAGCACCGGCAAGGTCGCGGGCGAGGACGAGCGGGCGGCCCGCTGATGGCCACGCCGGAGACGGCGGCCGCCGGGACCCGCGAGCGAGGCGCGGGGGCGGGCACTGCGACCCTCATCCTGAAGTCCGGCGCCCCCACGGCGGGCGTCGTCCCGACGGCGTCGGTGGCTCCCCACCTCCCCCGCGGGCCCGCCCGCCGACCCGCCGGGGCCGTTCAGGCGGAGCCCACCGGCAGCACGTCCGGCGACAGCGCCCCTGCCCGGGCCGTCGCGCTGGTCATCCGCCTGCGGTGGTGGCGCCGGCACAGCACCTCGTAGCCGATCTCGTCGGGCTGGTGGGCGACATCGCCCACCATGACCTGCTCGCCCTCGACCACCATCACGCCGCCCACCGTGCGCGCGTTGTGCGTGGCCCGGGCGCCGCACCAGCACAGCGCCTCGACCTGCAACGTCTCGACCCGGTCGGCGAGTTCGATCAGCCGCTGCGAGCCGGGGAAGAGCCGGGTGCGGAAGTCGGTGGTGATGCCGAAGGCGTAGACGTCCATCTCCAGGTCGTCCACGACGCGGGCCAGCTGGTCGGCCTGCTCGGGAGCCAGGAACTGTGCCTCGTCCGCGATGACGTAGTCGATCCGGCCGCCCCGCTGGAGCCGGTCCACCACATGTCCGTACAGGTCGAACCCGGGACCCGCCTCCACCGCGTCGGTCACCAGCCCCAGGCGCGACGACAGCTTGCCCTCACCGGCCCGGTCGTCACGGGTGAAGATCAGCCCTTCCAGCCCCCGGGCGGAACGATTGTGCGCGATTTGGAGTGCCAGGGTGGACTTCCCGCAGTCCATCGTTCCGGAGAAGAACACCAGCTCGGGCATGGGAGGTCGAGCACCTTTCGGCGAGGGGGGAGGGGTCCGGACGTGCGGGCGGGGAGTCAGGAGCGTACTTCGAGCAGGGGGACGAGCTGCTCGGCGGGAGTCATCGAGCCGTGGTTGCCGACTATCGCCGACTCCCTGGGCTCCCGCTCGGAGGCGATGAGCAGGACGTCGTCGCGCGCGGCGGCCACCACGTCGCCGATGCGGCCGTACACCCGGTCGTCGACGCGCGGACCGAACCAGCCGGCCTCGACGGCCTCGTCGCGCGAGGCCACCCAGAACTGCTCCCCGAGCACCTCGCGCCAGCAGGTCAGCACGTCGTTGTGGGCGCCGGGGACGGCGTACACGTGCCGGGCGCGGCCCTCGCCGCCGAGGAGGGCGACGCCCGCCTTCAGCTCCCAGTCCTCGTCGAAGTCGATGCGGTGGTCCTCGTCGAAGGGGACGTCGATCATGCCGTGGTCGGCGGTGACGTAGAGGGCGCTGCGCGGCGGCAGCTGCTCGGCCAGGCGCTGGGCCAGCCGGTCCACGTGCATCAGCTGGCCGCGCCAGGTGTCGGAGTCCACGCCGTAGCGGTGGCCGGCGCCGTCGACCTCGGCGTAGTAGGTGTAGACGAGGGCGCGGTCGGCCCCGGCCAGCTGCTCGGCCGCGAGGTCCATGCGGTCCTCGCCGGAGAGCCGGCCGTGGAAGGCGCCGCCGCTGAGGGCGATCTTGGTCAGCGGGGTGTTGGCGAAGGTCGGGGAGGAGACCTGGGCGGCGTGCACGCCCGCCTGCTGGGCGAGGCCGAAGACGGTCGGGTACGGCTGCCAGGCGGCCGGCGGGGTCCAGGGCTGCCAGCGCAGCTGGTTCATCAGCGCGCCGGTGTCCGGATTGCGCACGGTGTATCCGGGCAGGCCGTGGGCGCCCGGCGGCAGGCCGGTGCCGACGGAGGCGAGGGAGGTGGCGGTGGTCGCCGGGTAGCCGGCGGTGATCGGGCGGCCGGTGCCACCGCGCGAGCTGCCGAGCAGGGAGCTCAGGAAGGGGGCCTCGTCCGGGTGGGCACGCAGCTGCTCCCAGCCGAGGCCGTCGATCAGGAAGACACAGTTCCGGTCGGCGGGGGTCAGTTCCGTGATCCCCGCGGTCATGCCGGGGACGCCGAGGCCGGCGGCCAGCGTGGGCAGCAGGTCGGCGAGGGAACCGCTCCCGTACTCGGGCACGGGGGCGGAGTCGAGGGGCAGCGGTTCCGGGTGGGTGTCCCAGGTGGCGTGCTGCGCCATCAGCGGGGGGAGTCCGCGGTCGCCTCGGAGAGGGCCTGGGCGAAGGCGAGCGCCTGGCGCACCGTCTCCGGGCCGTCCCCGGCCTCGCTGACGCGCAGGCTCAGGTCGTCGGCCGTCGAGCTGCCGGTGTAGCCGTGGTCGGCCTCGCAGTTCGGGTCGCCGCAGGCGGCCGGCTCCAGGTCGAGCCGGGAGACGGCGCCCCAGCCGATGGTCAGCACGATCTCGCGGGGCAGGGTGCCCGGCTTGTACTTCTCGGGGTTGGCGACCACGCGGCTGACGACGATGGACGAGATCCGGCCGAGCTTGACCGACTCCGTGGACGTCGTGGCGTAGGGCGTCGGGGAGGTGTCGTCGGCGGCCTGCTCGTCGGTGTGGCTGACGATGAAGCGGTTGCCCGTGAGCACCAGCACGGTCACGTGCCGGCGCACCTCGTTCTGGTCGAACGTGGTCTCCTGGTGGACCAGGTACGACCGGATGGGCTCGCCGCCCACGGCGGCCTCCACCGCCTCGGCCACGAGGGCCGGGTAGTAGCCGCTGCGTTCGATCGCCGCTCGCAGCCCCTGGGTCGTCGTACTGGTCTTGGCCATGCCGTCCATCCTACGGGGGCCCACTGACTGCGCGGGACGCCCGTGCGACGGCCACCGGGTCCACCTAGGCCCTGTCGTCGAACTCCCGTCTGCCTGGAGACGCCAGGACCTAGGGTCTGTCGTTTGGATCAGGCCGGCTGTGACGGACGGCGCGTCCCGGCCGGCCCGAGCGGGGTGTGGTGCGTGCAGCTGCAAGGTGGAGGAGGGCGCCAGGGCGGAGCCCTGGCAACCGACGACAACGCGGCAGATGTGCGTGCCACACCCCGCGACACCGGCATGATCCAAACGACAGGCCCTAGCCCCGGGCGGGGCCGCGCACGGTCAGTACGTGGGCAGCGTCCGCGGACCGAGGTCGTCCCGGGCGGGCGGGGGCGCGAGGCGGACGGAGGCGCCGAGGACGCTCAGTCCGTCCGGGGCGACGACGACCGGTTCGAGTGTGACCGCGACGACCTCCGGGTGGTCGTGGACCAGCCGGGAGACCCGCAGCAGCAGCTCCTCCAGGGCGGAGGCGTCGACCGGGGCCGAGCCGCGCCAGCCGAAGAGGAGGGGCGCGGTACGGACCGAGCGGATCAGGGAGGCGGCCTCCCGGTCCGTCACCGGGATCAGCCGGTGCGCCATGTCGCCGAGGAGCTGGGTGGCCGCCCCCGCCAGGCCGAAGGAGAGCACCGCTCCGGCGGCCGGGTCGATGACCGCCCGCACGACCGTGTCGACGCCGCGCGGCGCCATGCCCTGCACCACCGGCCGCAGTTCCTCGGGCTTGCCGAAGAGCTCGGTCAACTCGGCGTACGCCCGGCGCAGTTGCTCCTCGTCCGCGAGGTCGAGGCGTACGCCGCCCAGGTCGGCACGGTGGCGCAGGTGCGGGGCGGTGGCCTTGAGGGCGACGGGGTAGCCGAGGGTGCCGGCGGCGGCGGCGGCGTCGTCGGGGGTGGGAGCGGGCAGGGCGCGGTGCACGTGGATGCCGTACCGGCCGAGCAGCTCGCAGGTCTCCTCGGCGCCGAGGGTGAGTCCCTGTCCGCGCGCGAGGTGTCCGCCGATCAGCCCGGCGGCGCCCTTCTCGTCGATGTCGTCGTACTCCGGGACCCTGCCGGGCTCGGCGGCGTCGCGGCGCCACTGCGCGTAGGCCACGGCCTGGGCGAGGGCGCGGACGGCGCGCTCGGCGGCCGGGTAGGCGGGGATGAGGCGGGCTCCCTCGGGGGCCGCCGGGGCGCCGGCGGACGGCTCCGGCGCGGGGGTGCCGCCCGGGGTGCGCGAGGCGGTCGGTGCTTTCGATGCGTTCGGGGTTTCCGGGGCTTCCGGTGCTTCCGGTGCTTCGGGGGCGCCCGGGGTGCCTGGTACCTCCGGGGCGGCTACTGCTGCCGAGGTGCCCGGGGCTGCCTGCGGTGCGGTGCTCGCCGCGGCGGACAGGGCCTGGGCGAGACCGCCCAGCTCCACGTGGACCACGAGGACGGGCTTGTCGGGCACCGCGGCCGCCGCCGAGCGCAGCGCCTCGGCCAGCGCCGCGTCCCCGGCCGCCCCCTCCCCCACCGTCGGGATGGCGGTCACCACCACCGCGTCGCAGGTGTCGTCGGCCAGCGCCCGGGACAGGGCCGCGTGGAAGTCCTGCGGGGAGGCCGCCGTGGTCAGGTCCAGCGGAGGCTGCGGCCGCAGGCTCTCCGACAGGCACGCGTCGTAGGTGAGCAGCCCCAGTGACTCGGAGTTCCCGAGGATCGCCACCCGTGGTCCGGCGGGCAGCGGCTGGCGGGCGAGCAGCAGGCCCGCGTCGACCAGGTCGGTGATCGTGTCGACGCGGATCACCCCGGCCTGGCGCAGCAGCGCGGAGACCGTCGCGTGCGGCAGCCGCGTCGCCCGTACGGCGTGGCCCTGCGGCGCGACGCCGCCGTGCCGGGCGCCCTGCACCACGACCAGCGGCTTGGCCGCCGCCGTGCGCCGGGCCAGGCGGGTGAACTTGCGGGGGTTGCCGATGGACTCCAGGTACATCAGCGCGACGTCGGTCTCCGGGTCGTCGTACCAGTACTGGAGGACGTCGTTGCCGGACACGTCGGCCCGGTTGCCGGAGGAGATGAAGCTGGACACGCCGGTGACGCCGGTCACCCCGCCGCCGCGCCGGTGCAGCCGGGAGAGCAGGGCGATGCCGATGGCGCCGGACTGGGCGAACAGGCCGATCCGGCCGGGGCGCGGCATCTCCGGGGCGAGGGAGGCGTTGAGCCGCACCCCGGGAGCGGTGTTGATGACGCCGAAGGCGTTGGGTCCGATGATCCGCATGCCGTACGAGCGCGCCTGGCGCACGAGGGCGCGCTGGCGTTCGCGCCCCTCGGGGCCGCTGTCGGCGTACCCGGCGGAGATCACGACGAGGCCCTGCACACCGTGTTCGCCGCACTCGGTGACCACCTCGGGGACGCGCTCGGCGGGCACGGCGACGACGGCGAGGTCGACGGGCCCGTCGATGTCGCGCACCGAGCGCCGGGCGGGCACCCCGTCGAGCTCCTTCACCTCTTCGGGGAGGGCCGCGTTCACCGCGTGCAGCCTGCCGGTGTAGCCCGCGTCCCGGATGTTGCCGAGGATGCTGCGGCCGACGCCGCCGGGGGTGCGGCCGGCTCCGATGACGGCTACGGAGCCGGGCTGGAGCAGGCGCTGCACCGACCGGGCCTCCGCGCGGTGTTCGCGCGCGTACTGCACGGCCAGGGAGCGGTCGGTGGGCTCGAGGCCGAACTCGAGGCGGACCACACCGTCCTCGAAGCTCCGCTTCTGGGTGTACCCGGCGTCCATGAACACCTTGATCATCTTGGTGTTCGCGGGCAGCACCTCGGCGGCGAAGCGGCGGATGCCGCGCTCCCGGGCGACGGCGGCGATGTGCTCGAGGAGCGCGGAGGCGACGCCCCGGCCCTGGTGGGCGTCCTGGACGAGGAAGGCGACCTCGGCCTCGTCGGCGGGGGACGACGCGGGCGCACCGCCGGCGCCGATCCGGTCGTAGCGTACGGTGGCGATGAACTCGCCGCCGATGGTGGCCGCGAGTCCCACCCGGTCCACAAAGTCGTGGTGCGTGAAGCGGTGGACGTCCTTGGCGGACAGGCGAGGGTACGGCGCGAAGAAGCGGTAGTACTTCGACTCGTCGGAGACCTGCTCGTAGAAGCTGACCAGGCGCTCGGCGTCATCAACGGTGATGGGGCGGACGCGCGCGGTGCCGCCGTCGCGCAGCACCACGTCGGCCTCCCAGTGGGCGGGGTACTCGTGCCGGTCCGACGAGGTCTGCATGGGCCCCAGAGTACGGCTCGCGTACGACAACGGCGCGGGGCAGTCTGTGGAACGGGAGCCCGGGCCGAGGCCGCGGCCCGACGGCCACCCGGGGCGGCGCACGGCCGTCCGGCCATGCTTCACGATGTGGGAAACTGGTCTAGACAACCTGAACACCTGAAGGGCAGCAACACATGGCTGAGCGCCGCGTCAACGTCGGCTGGGCCGAGGGCCTCCACGCCCGCCCCGCCTCCATCTTCGTCCGGGCCGCCACGGCCACAGGCGTCCCGGTGACGATCGCCAAGGCCGACGGCAACCCCGTCAACGCGGCCTCCATGCTGGCCGTCCTGGGCCTGGGCGCCCAGGGCGGCGAGGAGATCGTCCTCGCTTCGGACGCCGAGGGCGCGGACGTCGCCCTGGACCGGCTGGCGAAGCTGGTCTCCGAGGGGCTCGAGGAGCTTCCCGAGACCGTCTGATGTGACGGCACACGAAAGGCCCGCCCGGACCACCGGGCGGGCCTTTTGTCGCCCCTGATTCCGGGCAGCACGAATAGGCCCCGTGAATTATCCCTCTTTCGTATACGGCACCCGTGTTAATGCCGGAGCACCGGCGTGTTTACGGGACGTTGCGCATTCCTCACGCCGTCGGGGCGGTCGCCGGACGTGAAGCGCAACCGGTGCGCCGCCGCCGACCGCTCGGCGTGCAGCGCCATGAGCGCCCGCGCCCGGTCGCCGTCGCCCCGTGCCACCGCGTCGACGACCGCGCCGCGCTCCGCCCACTGCTCCGCCGCGCCGGGCACCGTGTCCACGAGGTACATCCAGTCGATCTTGCGGCGCAGCTGGATCAGCATCGCCGTGAGGGAAGGACTGCCGGCGGCCTGTGCGAGGGTCTCGTGGAACCAGCCGCCCAGCGCGCGCAGGTCCTCGCCGTGGCCCTGCCTTGAGCGTTCCTGCCCCAGCCTGACCAGGCCGCGCAGCACCTTGAGATGGGCCTCGGTGCGGCGCCGGGCCGCGCGGGAGGCACCGAGCGGCTCCAGGAGCGTGCGGGTCTCGAGCAGGTCGGCGGCCTCCTGTTCGGTGGGTTCGGCGACGCACGCGCCCGCGTGCCGCCGGGTCACCACGAAGCCCTCGGCCTCCAGGGTGCGCAGCGCCTCGCGGACCGGGACGCGGGAGACGCCGTAGCGGCGCGCGAGCAGTTCCTCGGTGAGCCGGCTGCCGCGCCCGTGGACGCCGGCGACGATGTCGTCCCGAATCGCCGTGCACACCGAGTGCGCCGGAATACGCATGTCCGACCTCCGCCCTGATCCCCGTGAAACGTCGACAACGGACGCGTGTTCCGTGACTCTAGGCCAATGAACCGCAATTTCGGAGGGGCCGCCGGAATTCAGGGATATTTTTTGGACTTCCCCGGACGGGAAACGAATCCGGCAGGGTGGTGCGGGCCCGCACGGAAATACGGCAGGGCCCCGGCTCGGGGAGCCGGGGCCCTGCGCGTGCCGTACCGTCCGTCGTCAGACGTTCACGCCGTGGGAACGGAGATAGGCGACGGGGTCCATGTCCGAGCCGTACTCCGGGCTCGTGCGGGCCTCGAAGTGCAGGTGCGGGCCGGTGACGTTGCCGGTCGCACCGGAGAGACCGATCTGCTGGCCGGCGCCGACCGACTGGCCGACCGAGACGCCGATGGACGACAGGTGGCCGTACTGGGTGTACGTGCCGTCGTGCATCCTGATCACGACCTGGTTGCCGTAGGCACCGCCCCAGCCGGCCTCGACGACGGTGCCGACGCCGACCGCGTGCACCGAGGCGCCGGTCGAGGCGTGGAAGTCGATGCCGGTGTGACTGCCGGAGGACCACAGGGAGCTGCCGGCCTGGTAGGCCGTGGACACGTAGGAGCCGGCGATCGGCGCCACGAAGGTGTTGAGGCGCTCGCGCTCCGCCTCGCGCGCGGCACGCTCCTTGGCCTCGCGCGCCTCCTCGGCGGCCTCGGCGGCCCGCTCGCGCGCGGCCTCCATGGCCGCCTCGCGGGCGGCGGCGTCCAGGGCGGCCTGCTTCTGCGCGGTGGCCTGGGCGTCGATCTCGTGGGCGATGGAGTCGCCGATGGTGACGACCGGGGTGAGTCCGCTCTGCTCGACCTCGGGCTCGGCGGCGAGGGCCGGGGCCGCGAGGGTGCCGACGACGCCGGTGGTGGCGAGGGCCGCGACGCCCGCCGCGCGGGCGGTGGTGCGGTGCATGCGGCTGGGACGGCGGTGCTTCCCGGTGGCGCGCGTGAACGCCATGTAGAGGCTGGTCCTTTCCTTCCCTCTCGCCTACCGGGTTAGCTGACGGGTTCGGAGCAGGAAGGTCTCCTACGGACCCCCTCGCCGGAGCGCGGGCGTCCGATTCACCCCAGGGACTGCGATGGGTCCCCGGCTCCCCTGGCTCGCGCCGTACGGGGACTCGGCGATGACTGTCCGGTGCCGCGGGTGCGGCGCACTGCCTGACGAACAGCCCGGACGACGCTAGACGCGGCTGTCTTCAATTCTCAAACGCAACATGGTTTTTGTAGCGCACGCCACAGGGCAGACGGGCAGCCTCTCCCCCAATTCGGACATCGGACGGCCCTGGTGACACCCGGGTCACCAGGGCCGTCGCGCACCCGTGCCGCTACTCGGCGGCCACGACGGTGACTTCACCGATGCCGAGGGCCTCGACGGGCTCCCTGATCTGTGCCGCGTCGCCGACGAGGACCGTCACCAGGCGGTCCACCGGGAAGGCGTTGACGACCGCCGCGGTGGCCTCCACGGTGCCGGTGGCGGCCAGTTGGCGGTACAACGTGGCCTGGTAGTCGTCGGGCAGGTGCTGCTCGACCTGGTCGGCCAGCGTGCTCGCGACGGCGGCCGCCGTCTCGTACTTCAGCGGCGCCACGCCCACCAGGTTCTGCACGGCGACGTCGCGCTCGGCGTCGGTGAGTCCGCCCTCGGCGAGCGTGCGCAGCACCGTCCACAGGTCCTGGAGCGCCGGACCCGTGTTGGGCGTGTCGACGGAGCCGCTGATGGCGAGCATCGCGGCGCCCGTGCCGTCGGGGGCGGACCGCAGGACCTGCCCGAACGCCCGCACGCCGTAGGTGTAGCCCTTCTCCTCGCGCAGGACGCGGTCCAGGCGTGAGGTGAGGGTGCCGCCGAGGCAGTACGTGCCGAGCACCTGGGCGGGCCACACGCGGTCGTGCCGGTCGGCTCCGGTGCGGCCGATCAGCAGCTGCGTCTGCACGGCGCCGGGGCGGTCCACGATGACGACCCGTCCGGTGTCGTCGGCGGTCACCGGCGGCACCGGGCGCGGCTCGGCGGCGGAGCCGGTCCATGCGCCGAGGGTGTCGCCGAGCAGCTCGTCGAGGTCGATGCCGGTGAGGTCGCCGACGATCACCGCGGTGGCGGTGGCGGGGCGGACGTGCTTCTCGTAGAAGGCGCGGACGGCCGCCGCGTCGATGTCCGCGACCGTCTCCTCGCTGCCCTGGCGCGGGCGCGACATGCGCGAGTCCGCCGGGAACAGCTCCTTGGAGAGCTCCTTGGCGGCGCGGCGGGAGGGGTTGGCCAGCTCGTGCGGGATCTCGTCGAGCCGGTTGCGCACCAGCCGCTCGACCTCGCTGTCGGCGAACGCGGGCGCCCTGAGGGCGTCGGCGACCAGACCGAGGGCCTTGGCGAGGCGCGAGGCGGGCACCTCCAGGCTCAGCCGGACACCGGGGTGGTCCGCGTGCGCGTCGAGGGTGGCGCCGCAGCGCTCGAGCTCGGCGGCGAACTCCTCGGCGGAGTGCTTGTCGGTGCCCTCCGAGAACGCGCGCGCCATGATCGTGGCCACGCCGTCCAGGCCGGCGGGCTCGGCGTCCAGGGGGGCGTCGAGCGACACCTCGACGGCGACGACCTGCTGGCCGGGACGGTGGCAGCGCAGCACGGTGAGCCCGTTGTCGAGGCTGCCGCGCTCGGGTGCCGGGAACGCCCACGGCTTGGGCTCGCCGGCCTGCGGCTGGGAGTGAAATTCCATCGTGGCGAGCTCGGTCACTTGGCCGCCTCCTCGTTCTTGTCGGTGGCGTCGTTCTCGTCGGCGGGGGCGGTGGGCTCGTAGACGAGCACCGCGCGGTTGTCGGGGCGCAGACGGGCCTTCGCGACCTCCTGGACCTCCTCGGCCGTCACCTCGAGCACCCGCCCCACGGCGGTGAGGGCGAGCTGCGGGTCGCCGAACAGGACGGCGTACCGGCACAGTTCGTCGGCGCGGCCGGCGACCGTGCCGAGCCGGTCCAGCCACTCGCGCTCCAACTGGGCCTGCGCGCGCTCCATCTCCTCGGCCGTGGGCCCCTCCTCGGCGAACCGGGCGAGCTCCTCGTCGATGGCGGCCTCGACGACGGGCACCTCGACGTCGCCGGAGGTCTTCACGTCGAGCCAGCCCAGGGAGGGCGCCCCGGCCAGGCGCAGCAGACCGAAGCCCGCCCCGACGGCGGTGCGGTCGCGGCGCACCAGCCGGTTGTACAGGCGGGAGGACTCGCCGCCGCCCAGCACGGTCAGTGCCAGGTCGGCCGCGTCGCACGCGCGCGTGCCGTCCTCGGGCAGCCGGTAGGCGGCCATCAGGGCGCGCGCCGGCACCTCCTCCTCGACGACCTCCCGCAGCTCCTCGCCCATGACGTCCGGCAGCGAGCCGTCCCGGGGGGCGGGCTTGCCGTCGTGGGAGGCGATGGAGCCGAAGTACTTCTCGATCCAGGCGAGGGTCCGCTCCGGGTCGATGTCGCCGACGACCGACAGCACCGCGTTGTTCGGCGCGTAGTAGGTGCGGAAGAACGCGCGCGCGTCCTCCAGCGTCGCCGCGTCCAGGTCCGCCATCGAGCCGATCGGCGTGTGGTGGTAGGGGTGGCCCTCCGGGTACGCGAGGGCGGTCAGCTTCTCGAACGCGGTGCCGTAGGGCATGTTGTCGTAGCGCTGGCGGCGCTCGTTCTTGACGACGTCCCGCTGGTTCTCCATGGACTCCTCGTCCAGGGCGGCGAGCAGGGAGCCCATGCGGTCCGCCTCCAGCCAGAGGGCGAGCTCCAGCTGGTGGGCGGGCATCGTCTCGAAGTAGTTGGTGCGCTCGAAGCTGGTGGTGCCGTTGAGCGAGCCGCCGGCTCCCTGCACCAGCTCGAAGTGCCCGTTGCCCTTGACCTGGCCGGAGCCCTGGAACATCAGGTGCTCGAAGAGGTGAGCCAGGCCGGTGCGCCCCTTGACTTCGTGTCGCGAGCCGACGTCGTACCAGAGGCACACCGCCGCGACCGGGGTCAGGTGGTCCTCGGAGAGCACCACGCGCAGGCCGTTGGCCAGGCGGTGCTCGGTCGCTGTCAGGCCGCCGGAGCCTGCCTGGGCTGTGGCCGTGTGACCCATGGGCATGTACGTCCCTTCGATCGCGGAAATCTCGGTGGCATCATCGGGCGGAACCGCGGAGTTTCCGCCGGTCCTGCCACTGTATGCAAGCGTGCGGGCCGCCGGTGGAGTTCCCGGTCCCCGTACGCCGAGAGCGAGCACGCGACCGGCGGGCCGCCGGGGACGGGACGACGGGGCGAGGGCGTACCCTGCGGGCAGCGCCGGGCCGGGCGTGACGGGCCTGGTCGGCCGCTGTCAGTGCCGCGGTCCACAATGGACCGCGTCAGATCACCGTTCACGCTTCAGCAAGGAGCCGGCAGCGATGGCCCGCCGTAGTACGAAGACCCCGCCGCCCGACGACTCGTACGAGGAGAAGATCCTCGACATCGACGTCGTCGACGAGATGCAGGGCTCCTTCCTCGAGTACGCGTACTCGGTCATCTACTCCCGTGCGCTCCCGGACGCCCGCGACGGCCTCAAGCCGGTGCACCGCCGCATCGTCTACCAGATGAACGAGATGGGCCTGCGGCCCGAGCGGGGCTACGTGAAGTGCGCCCGCGTCGTCGGCGAGGTCATGGGCAAGCTGCACCCGCACGGTGACGCGTCGATCTACGACGCCCTGGTCCGCATGGCCCAGCCCTTCTCCATGCGCGTGCCCCTGGTGGACGGCCACGGCAACTTCGGCTCGCTGGGCAACGACGACCCGCCGGCCGCCATGCGGTACACCGAGTGCCGGATGGCCGAGGCGACCAGCCTCATGACGGAGTCGATCGACGAGGACACCGTCGACTTCGGCCCCAACTACGACGGCCAGGAGCAGGAGCCGGTGGCCCTGCCCGCCGCCTTCCCCAACCTGCTGGTCAACGGCGCCTCCGGCATCGCGGTCGGCATGGCCACGAACATGCCGCCGCACAACCTGCGCGAGGTGATCGCGGCCGCCCGGCACCTGATCCGGCACCCGAACGCCGACCTCGAAGCCCTGATGAAGCACGTGCCGGGCCCCGACCTGCCCACCGGCGGCCGGATCGTCGGCCTGCCGGGCATCCGGGACGCCTACGAGACGGGCCGCGGCACGTTCAAGATCCGCGCGACGGTGTCCGTCGAGACCGTGACGGCCCGCCGCAAGGGCCTGGTCGTCACCGAGCTGCCCTTCGCGGTCGGACCCGAGAAGGTCATCGCGAAGATCAAGGACCTGGTCGGCTCGAAGAAGCTCCAGGGCATCGCGGACGTCAAGGACCTCACCGACCGCGAGCACGGACTGCGCCTGGTCATCGAGATCAAGAACGGCTTCGTGCCCGAGGCCGTCCTGGAGCAGCTCTACAAGCTGACGCCGATGGAGGAGTCCTTCGGCATCAACAACGTCGCCCTGGTCGACGGCCAGCCCCTCACCCTGGGCCTCAAGGAGCTGCTGGAGGTCTACCTCGACCACCGCTTCAATGTCGTACGGCGCCGCAGCGAGTTCCGGCGCACCAAGCGCCGCGACCGTCTCCACCTCGTCGAGGGCCTGCTCACCGCGCTGGTCGACATCGACGAGGTCATCCGCCTCATCCGCTCCAGCGAGAACTCCGCGCAGGCCAAGCAGCGTCTGATGGACCGCTTCTCGCTGAGCGACGTCCAGACCCAGTACATCCTGGACACGCCGCTGCGCCGGCTGACCAAGTACGACCGCATCGAGCTCGAGGCGGAGAAGGACCGGCTCAACTCGGAGATCGAGGAGCTGACCCGGATCCTCGACTCGGACGCGGAGCTGCGCAAGCTGGTCTCGGCCGAACTGGCGGCGGTGGCCAAGAAGTTCGGCACCGACCGGCGCACGCTCCTGCTGGAGTCGGCCGGCACCCCGGTGGCCGCCGTTCCGCTCCAGGTGGCGGACGACCCGTGCCGGGTGCTGCTGTCCTCGACGGGCCTGCTGGCCCGCACCGCGGACGACGCGCCCCTGGTCACGGACGCCGGCGCCAAGCGCGTCAAGCACGACCTGATCGTGTCGTCCGTGCCCGCCACGGCCCGCGGCGAGATCGGCGTGGTGACGTCCGGCGGGCGGCTGCTGCGGGTGAACGTGGTCGACCTGCCCCAGCTCCCGGAACCGCTGCCGACACCGAACCTGTCGGGCGGCGCGCCGCTGGCGGAGTTCGTGTCCCTGGAGGACGACGAGACGGTCGTCTGCCTGACCACGCTGGACGAGTCCTCGCCGGGTCTGGCCCTCGGCACGGAGCAGGGCGTCGTCAAGCGTGTGGTGCCCGACTACCCCTCCAACAAGGACGAGTTGGAGGTCATCACGCTCAAGGACGGGGACCGGATCGTCGGCGCGGCCGAGCTGCGCACGGGCGACGAGGACCTGGTCTTCATCACCGACGACGCGCAACTGCTGCGCTACCAGGCCTCGCAGGTGCGTCCCCAGGGCCGGCCGGCGGGCGGTGTGGCGGGCATCAAGCTCACCGAGGGCGCGAAGGTCATCTCCTTCACGGCGGTGGACCCCGCCGCGGACGCGGTCGTCTTCACGGTCGCCGGTTCGCGCGGCACGCTGGACGACTCCGTCCAGACCACGGCCAAGCTGACGCCGTTCGACCAGTACCCGCGCAAGGGCCGGGCCACGGGTGGCGTGCGCTGCCAGCGGTTCCTGAAGGGCGAGGACTGCCTGGCCCTGGCCTGGGCGGGCCCCCGGCCGGCCCGGGCCGCGCAGAAGAACGGCACCCCGGCCCAGCTGCCGGACGTCGATCCGCGCCGCGACGGCTCGGGCGTGTCGCTGCCGAAGACGGTGGCGGTGGTGGCGGGCCCCGCCTAGGGTCTGCCGTTCGGATCGGGCCCTAGGAGCCGAGCGGTGACTCCTCGCCGTCCGGCTCCGCCGGGTCGCCGTCCTCGGGGTCCGGTACGTAGCGCAGGACACCCCACATGCCGTGTTCGTCGGCGTGCGGGGAGTCGCTGCGGCACGCGTCGAGTTCCTTGCCGAGCGCGGGCGCGTCGATGCCGGCGCCGATCAGGACGAGCTGGGTGAGGCGCGGGCCGGCGGCCGGCCAGGGCTCGGGGCGGAAGCGCAGGAAACGCCCGACGGCGTGGACGGCGTACCGGTTGCGCGGGTCGTGCGGCCCGAAGTCGACGTAGCCCTTGATCCGGTACAGGCCCTCGGGCCGGCTGTCGAGGAACCCCATCAGCCGGCGCGGGTCGAGGGGCGTCTCGGAGACGAAGGACACGCTGTCGTAGGCGGTGTGCATATGGCCGGGGTGCGCGTCGTCCGGCGAGTGGTCGTACAGGTCGTCGAAGGACAGCTGCCCGACGCGCTCCTCACCGGGCCGGCAGTCGAAGAGGAACTCGGGGTCGACCCGTCCGTAGGCCGCGGGGAGTACGGCCGCGCGGTCGGCGAGGGAACGGACGAGAGCGAGGATCCGCTCGGCGTCCGGGACCCGGTCGGTCTTGTTCACCACCACGAGGTCGGCCAGCGCCAGGTGCCGGTCGATCTCCGGGTGCCTCGCGCGCGTGGCGTCGAACTCGGCGGCGTCGACGACCTCGACGAGACCGCCGTACACGATCTCCCGCTGTTCGCTGGCGAGCAGCATGCGCACGAGCTCCTGCGGCTCGGCGAGGCCGCTGGCCTCGATGACGATGACGTCGATGCCGGCGTCGGGCCGGGCCAGCCGCTCCAGGTACCCGTCGAGTTCACTCGCGTCGACGGCGCAGCACAGGCACCCGTTGCCGAGCGAGACGGTGGAGTCGCCGAGGGCGCCGGCCACGGCCATCGCGTCGATCTCGATGGAGCCGAAGTCGTTGACGACGGCTCCGATGCGGCTGCCTCCGCTGCGGTGCAGGAGGTGATTGAGCAGGGTGGTCTTCCCGGAGCCCAGGAATCCGGCGAGTACGACGACCGGGATCTGCCGGGAAGTCGGGCGCTGCCCCGTCATGCGACCTCTCTCTCACCTGCGCGTACTCCGTCCCGCGGCAGCGTGTACCCAGGGGGACGGAACTGCTGCCCAGGATACGAGCGGACGAGGTCGCCGAGGAGTGGACCTCCCGGCCCGCCCCCCCTTCTCAGCCCGCCGCGGGCACGCCGACCGGCGCCCGCGGGCCCACGTACCGCGCCGCCGGCCGGATGATCTTCCTGTCCCCCGCCTGTTCCAGGATGTTCGCGCTCCAGCCCACCACCCGTGCCGCCGCGAACGTCGGCGTGAACATCTCGCGCGGCAGACCGCACAGCTCCATGACCACGCCCGCGTAGAACTCGACGTTCGTGTGCAGTTCGCGCCCGGGCTTCAGTTCCGCGAGGATCGCCTCCACCTGCCGCTCCACCTCGACCGCGAACTCCACGCGCGGCCCTCCGAACCCCTGGGCCACCTCGCGGAGCAGCCGGGAGCGGGGGTCCTCCGTGCGGTAGACCGCGTGGCCGAACCCCATGATGCGGTCGCCGGCGAGTACCCGTTCACGGATCCACGGGTCGATGCGGTCGGGCGTGCCGATGGCGTCCAGGGTGTCCAGCGCCCGGCTGGGTGCCCCGCCGTGCAGCGGACCGGACAGCGCCGCGACCGCTCCGGCGAGGCAGGCAGCCACGTCCGCCCCCGTCGAGGCGATGACCCGCGCGGTGAACGTCGACGCGTTGAAACCGTGGTCGATGGTGGAGATCAGGTACTGCTCGACCGCCCGCGTGCGCCGGGCGTCCGGCTCCGTGCCGGTCAGCATGTACAGGTAGTTCGCGGCGTACGGGAGATCCTCGCGCGGTTCCACGGGGTCGAGTCCCCGCCCGAGCCGGTGCAGCGCGGTGAGCAGCGTCGGCACGGCCGCGGCGGCCTCGAGGGTGTCCTGGCGGCGCCGGCCGGCGTCCAGGTCGTACACCGGCCCGAACCCCTTGGCCGCGCCCAGCAGCGACAGCGCGGTGCGCATCCCGGCGAGCGGCCCGGAGCGTCCGCCGGCCGCCGCTATGGCGGGCAGTGCCGTCCTCACCTCGTCGGGCAGCCGCCGCAGCGCCGCGGTGGCGGCGGTGAAGGCGGCGCCGCTCCGCGCGTCGGGCAGTTCGCCGTTGACCAGGAGGTACCAGACGTCCTCGAAGTTCCGCGTCCTCGCCAGCTCGACGGCGGAGTACTGCCGGTAGTGGTAGAAGCCCTCGAGGCCCCTGACGTCACCGACCTCGGTGTCGGTGACCACGACTCCCGCGAGTCCTCGCGGCACGTTGACGGACATGTTCGCCTCCCTGAACTCAATACAACTGTCTATAGTTGACTGTCCACCTGTCAATATTGATTGAGTCAATATGCAGCAGGACCCGACCCTGAGCATCGATACGGTGACCCCCATGCGCGATCAAGACCCCGGACACTCCGCCGGCACCGAGCGGCGCCTGACCACCCGGGAGGCCGCCGAGCTGCTGGGCGTGAAGCCCGAGACCGTGTACGCGTACGTCAGCCGCGGTCAGCTCGGCAGCCGGCGCGCGCCGGGCGGCCGGGGCAGCACTTTCGACGCCGAGGAGGTGCGGACGCTCGCCCGCCGCAACCGGCGTGAGAGCGGCCTTGCCCAGGCCTCCGGACAGGAACTGGCCGTCCGGACCCGCATCACGCTCATCGAGAAGGACCGGTACTACTACCGGGGCGTCGACGCGGTGGACCTCGCCACGCGGCACAGCTACGAGGAGGTCGCCGAGTGGCTGTGGACGGGCCGGTCGCGCCCCGGCGTCTCCTTCACGGCGCCGGAGGCCTCGGTGGCGGTCGCCCGCCGGGCCGTCGCCGCCCTGCCCGAACACGCCGGCCCCACCGACCGGCTGCGCGTCGCGGCCATCGCCTCCGCGGCCGCGGACCCGCTGCGCTTCGACCTGTCCGAGGACGCCGTGCTGGGCACCGCCCGCGTCCTCATCCCCACCCTGGTCGACGCGCTGCCGCCCGTGCGGCGCGGCCACGCCGACCCGGGACCGATCGCCCACCGGCTGTGGACCCGGCTGAGCGGACACGCCGCCGACGAGGCGTCGCTGCACGTCCTCGACACCGCGCTCTCCCTGCTCGTCGACCACGACCTGGCCGCCTCCACGCTCGCGGTGCGGGTCGCCGCGTCGGCGCGGGCGCACGCGTACGCGGCGGTGTCCGCCGGGCTCGGCGTGATCGAGGGGCCGTTGCACGGCGCGGCCGGCGGGCTCGCCCACCGGATGCTGCTGGAGGTGCTCGACCAGGGCAGCGCGGCGCCGGTGGTCGCGGAGGAGTTGCGGGCCGGCCGCCGGATCCCGGGGCTGGGTCACCGGCTCTACCCCGGCGAGGACCCGCGCGCGCGTGCCCTGTTCACCCTCCTGGAGGACATGCCCGGGGCCGCGCCCGCCCTCGCCGCGGCCCGTGACGTGGTGGCCACCACCGCCCGCCACACCCCCCTGCACGCCAACGTCGACCTGGCACTCGCCGTGTTCACCGCCTCGTCCGGCATGCCCGCCTCGGCCAGCGAGACGATCTTCGCGGTGGCCCGTACGGCGGGCTGGATCGCGCACGCGCTCGAGGAGTACGGGGAGCGCCCCCTGCGCATGCGACCGAGCGGTCTGTACTCGGGGCCGAGGCCCCCGCAGCCCCTGCCGGAGTAGCTCCCGAGCGCGGCTGGAAGTCATCTCCGGCCAACTCAGGTTAGGCTCACCAATGTGAGTACGTGCTCAACCGTCTCCCGGGACCTCGGCGAGCCCGTTTCGGGGACGGCACCGGTCGCGCGGACCTGGCTGCTGCTCGAACAGCCCGGCCCCTGGGGCGCCAAGGCGCTCACGTCGAGCCACCTGGATCCCGCGCTGGGCCGCGCCCTGGAGGCGGCCGCGAAGGGGACGGGCGTACGCATCGCGCTCATCCGCCGCCCCGGCCGCCACGCCGACAGCCGCACCCCCGCCGACCGCCGGGTGTACGCGGCCCACACCACGCCGGGGAACGCGTGGCTGCACGGCGCCACCCTCTCGGACCCCCGCCGGCTGCTCGACCTCGACTTCGCCGCGCTCGGCGGGGGCGACAGCCGTTCGTTCGACGCCGCGCTCACCGGCCGTCCGCACACCGGTGATCCGCTCGTCCTCGTGTGCACCAACGGGAAGCGTGACCGCTGCTGCGCCCTCCTCGGCCGTCCCCTGGCGGCCGAGCTCGCCGCCTCCGGGTTCGAGGGGGTCTGGGAGGTCACCCACCTCGGAGGGCACCGTTTCTCCCCGACGATGCTCGTCCTGCCGCACGGCTACGCCTACGGCAGGGTCCGTGCCGACGACGTCGAGGACATCGTGCACGGCGTCCGGGACGACCGGATCGTGGTGGACCACTGCCGCGGGAACTCCGCGTGGGACCGGCCCGGCCAGGCGGCGGAACTGGCCGTCCGCTCGGCGCTGGGCGAGGACGCCGCGCAGGTGCTGAGCGTCGTCCGCACCGACGGCCACGCCCCACACTGGGAGGTGACCGTCGCCCACACCGACGGACGGCACTGGCGGGTCACCGTCGCCCAGGGCGCGTCGCAGCCGGCCCGCCCGGAGAGCTGTGCGACGTCGGTGCTCGGCTCGCCGGCCCGGATGGAGGTCACGGCGGTCCGTGAACTGACGGTGTCGGCACTGGCGAGCTGAGACCGCGGCCGGAACACCGGAGCCGTCCGCTCGCCGACCCCCCCGGCCACTCCGCGCGCGAGATCCGCGCCACACCCGTCTCCGGCACGCCGCGGCCCCCACGTACCGTCATGGGTATGAGCTCCACTCCCCCCGTTCGCCGTCTGCGCCTCGGCCTGCCGCGGCGGGTGTTCTCCCAGGTGCTGCTGATGCAGGTGGCGATCGCCGCGGGGGTCGCGGTGCTCGCGACCGGGCTGTTCCTGGCTCCCCTCGGCGATCAGCTGGACGACCAGGCGATGCGCCGGGCCCTGGCGATCGCGCAGACCACCGCGCAGGATCCGCAGATCGCCCGCGACCTGCGCAGCAGTCCGCCGACAGCGGGCGGCCCGGTGCAGCGGGAGGCGGAACGGGTCCGCGAGGCGACCAGCGCGGAGTACGTCGTCGTGATGGACCGGCAGGGAGTGCGCTGGTCGCACACCGATCCGGCACGGATCGGCTCGGTCGTGTCCACCGACCCCGGACAGGCCCTGGCCGGCCGTGAGGTCATGGAGATCGACAACGGGACCCTGGGCCGTTCGGCGCGCGGCAAGGTGCCCCTGCGCGACGGTGACGGCGACATCGTCGGGGCGGTCTCGGTGGGCATCGCGTACGACAGCGTCCGGGCCCGGCTGATCCACGCCATTCCCGGGCTGCTCGCCTACGCCGGAGGCGCCCTGGCCGTCGGCGCGCTGGCCGCCTGGCTCATCGCGCGCCGGGTCCAGCGGCAGACCCGCGACCTGGCCTTCTCGGACATCGCGGGGCTGCTCGCGGAGCGCGAGGCCATGCTGCACGGCATCCGGGAGGGCGTCGTCGCCCTGGACCGCGGCGGCCGGGTCCGGCTCCTCAACGACGAGGCGCAGCGCTTGCTGGGCATCGGCTCGGAGGCCGTCGGCCGCACCCCCGACGAGGCGCTCGGCGCGGGCCGCACCGCCGACGTCCTGGCCGGGCGGGTGGCCGGCACCGACCTGCTGACCGTGCGCGGACAGCGGGTCCTGGTCGCCAACCGGATGCCCACCGACGACGGCGGCGCCGTCGCCACCCTGCGCGACCGCACCGAGCTCGAGCAGCTCGGCCGTGAGCTGGACTCGACGCGCGGTCTGATCGACGCCCTGCGCGCACAGGACCACGAGCACGCCAACCGCATGCACACGCTGCTGGGACTGCTCGAACTGGAGATGTATGACGACGCCGTGGATTTCGTCGGCGAGGTGGTCGGCGACCACCGGGCCACCGCGGAGCAGATCACCGAGCGGATCCGGGACCCGCTGCTCGCCGCGCTGCTGGTCGGCAAGGCGACCGTCGCGGCCGAGCGCCAGGTCGCCCTGTGGGTGTCGGACCGGACACGGCTGCCGGATCGCCTGGTGGACCCCAGGGGGCTCGTCACGGTCGTCGGCAACCTGGTCGACAACGCGCTCGACGCCGTCGCGGGCACGGCGCACGCGCGCGTGGAGGTCGGACTCCGCACGGAGGGCCGCGCGGTGACGCTCACGGTGCGCGACACGGGGCCGGGAGTCCCGCCGGAGCACCGCGAGCTGGTGTTCACGGAGGGATGGTCCACCAAGGAACCGCCCGCGCATCGTCGGCGCGGCATCGGACTGTCCCTGGTGCGCAGGCTCGCGGAGCGTCAGGGGGGCAGTGCCACCGTCCGCGCCGCGCACGGCGGGGGCGCGGAGTTCGTCGTCGTCCTGCCCGAGGCGCTGACCGAGGCGGACCCGCGGCCCGCCCTCACCGTCCCCGTGCGCCCCGGTCCCGACAGCACCGGCCGCGTGCACACCGTCACCGAGGAGGAGTCCCGATGATCGAGGTCCTGGTCGTGGACGACGACACGAGGGTCGCGCGGGTCAACGCCGCCTACGTCGGGAAGGTGCCGGGCTTCCACGTGGCCGGCCAGGCGCACAGCGCGGCGGAGGCGCTGCACCGCGTGGAGAGCCTGCCCCGCCTGGACCTGATCCTGCTGGACCACTACCTGCCCGACCGGACCGGTCTGGAGGTCGTCCGGGAGATGCGGCGGCGTGGCCACCAGACCGACGTGATCATGGTGACGGCCGCGCGGGACGTGTCGACCGTCCAGGCGGCGATGCGACAGGGGGCCCTGCAGTACCTCGTCAAGCCGTTCGCCTTCGCGGGCCTGCGCGCCAAGCTGGAGGCCTATGCGGAGCTGCGCCGCACCCTCGACGGCGGGGGTGAGGCCGAGCAGGCGGAGGTGGACCGCATCTTCGGTGCCCTGTCGGCGCCTTCGGAACCGGGACTGCCCAAGGGGCACTCCCCCACCACCGCCGAGCTGGTACGCCAGTGCCTGATGAGCGCCGGCGGGCCGCTGTCCGCCCAGGAGATCGCGGAGCGGACCGGGGTGAGCCGCCAGACCGCCCAGCGCTATCTGAAACTCCTGGAGCGCACGGGACGGGCGCGGCTGACCCTCAAGTACGGCGACGCGGGCCGTCCGGAGCACCGTTACGAGTGGGCCGCCCGCGCCTGAGACGCCGGGCGCGCGGCCGGCTCCGGACTATCCGGACTAGACGGCACCCGCCCCCGTCAGCGACCGCACCTCCGTCTCGGCGTGCCTGGCCTCGTCGGCCCTCTCCGTCGAGGTGACCGTGCCGAGCCAGCCGGCGACGAAGCCCAGCGGGATCGAGACCAGGCCGGGGTTCTGCAACGGGAAGTACTGGAAGTCGGCGCCCGGGAACAGCGACTGCGGGCTGCCCGACACCACCGGCGACAGCAGCACGAGCAACACGGCCGGGACCAGTCCGCCGTAGACCGCCCACACCGCGCCGCGTGTGGTGAAGCGGCGCCAGAACAGTGAGAAGAGCAGCACCGGCAGGTTGGCCGACGCGGCGACGGCGAAGGCGAGCCCCACCAGGAAGGCGACGTTGAGGTCGCGGGCGAGCAGGCCGAGGGCGATCGCGACGGCGCCGATCCCGACGGCGGCGACGCGCGCCACGGTGACCTCGCTGCGCGGCTCGGCGTCGCGGCGGCGCAGGGACGCGTACAGGTCGTGGGCCACGGACGCCGAGGAGGCCAGCGTGATGCCGGCGACCACAGCGAGGATGGTGGCGAACGCGACGGCGGCCACGACCGCGAACAGGACCGTGCCACCGGTGGAGCCGGCGCCGCCGCCGAGGTCGAGCGCCAGCAACGGCACCGCCGTGTTGCCCGCCCCGTTCGACGCCCGTACGGCGTCCGGTCCGACGACGGCGGCGGCACCGAACCCGAGCACGATCGTCATCAGGTAGAAGCCGCCGATGAGGCCGATCGACCAGACCACCGAGCGCCGCGCCGCGCGGGCGGTGGGCACGGTGTAGAAGCGGGACAGGATGTGCGGCAGCCCGGCCGTGCCCAGGACCAGGGCGAGTCCGAGGCTGATGAAGTCGAAGCGGGACGTCCAGTCCCCGCCGTACGCCAGTCCCGGCGCCAGGAACGCGTCGCCGTGTCCGCTGCGCTCGGCCGCCGTGCGCAGCAGCCGGTCCACGTCGCCGTGGAAGCGGACCAGGACGAGTGCGGTGAGCGCGACGGTGCCGCCGAGCAGCAGCACCGCCTTCACGATCTGGATCCAGGTGGTGGCCCGCATCCCGCCCAGCGACACGTAGATCACCATCAGCGCGCCGACGCCGATGACGGTCCAGGTCCGCGCCGCGTCACCCGTGCCGCCGAGCAGCAGCGCGACCAGGCTGCCCGCGCCCACCATCTGCGCCACCAGGTACAGCACGGACACGGTGACCGAGGAGGTGCCCGCCGCGATCCGCACCGGCCGTTCCCTCATGCGGGCGGCCACGACGTCCGCGAGGGTGAACCTGCCGCAGTTGCGCACGAGTTCGGCGACCAGGAACAGCACGACGAGCCAGGCGACCAGGAAGCCGACCGAGTACAGCATGCCGTCGTAGCCATAGAGCGCGATGAGGCCGGAGATGCCCAGGAACGAGGCGGCGGACATGTAGTCGCCCGCGATGGCGAAGCCGTTCTCCATCGGCGAGAAGAGACGGCCCCCCGCGTAGAACTCCTCCGCCGATCCCTGCCGGTGACGGCTCACCCATGTCGTGATGCCCAGAGTGACGGCGACGAACGTGCTGAACAGCAGCAGGGCCGGTGTCTGGTGGTCGCCCGTCATGAGGCACCGCCCCGGACGCCACGGGTCAGTTCCTGGGTGTCCCAGCGCAGTTCGAGCGCGGCGCGGTCCCTGCGCAGCCGGGCGTGCCGGGCGTACGCCCAGGTGAGCACGAACGTCGTGAGGAACTGACCGAGTCCCGCCAGCATCGCCACGTTCACCGCACCGGCCACCGGACGGGCCATCAGGTCGGGCGCCGTGGTGGCGGTCACCACATAGGCGACGTACCACGCGAAGAAGGCGGCGACGGCCGGGACCACGAACCTCCGGTACCGGCTGCGGACTTCCTGGAAGGCCGCACTGCGCTGCACCTCCAGGTAGACCTCGGCCGCGCCCGGAGGAGTCCGCTCCGTCGCTCCCCCGCGGGCCGGGGGCACCGCCGCCGCGGGAGCCTCCGCGCCCGCCGACTCGCCCCAACCGGAGGCGAGGGCGTCGTACCAGGGGTCGTCGTACCTCGGGTCCGCGGTCGCCTCGGCGAAGGCCTGGTCCCGGCCGTCGCGGTGGTCGACCGCGACGTCGGGACCGGCCCCGGCACCGCGCGGGCGATCGTTGCTTGACTCCATGCCCAAGGATGGACAGAACGGGAAGATCCCCGACTTCTCTTCCCCCTGCACTTCACCCCATCAGGTGACTCACCCCACCGGTGGCCGCACCGGCCCCTCCCTCTACGCGCAACGCACCGCCCGGGCGCGGTCCTTGATCCCCGCCCTCCACCGGGACAGCACGCGGCCCGGCTCCGGGCCCTGCCCGGAGAGGGACAGGGCCCGGAGCCGGGCCGGGGAGCTGCGGCTAGGCGTCGATGCGCGACCGGTCCAGCGTCGCCGCCGAGTTGGAGATGAACTCCTTGCGGGGAGCGACGTCGTTGCCCATCAGCAGGTCGAAGACCTGCTCGGCGGACTCCAGATCGGTGAGGTTGATCCGGCGCAGGGTGCGGCGGCGCGGGTCCATGGTGGTCTCGGCCAGCTGGTCGGCGTCCATCTCGCCGAGGCCCTTGTAGCGCTGGATGGAGTCCTTGTACCGGACGCCCTTGGTCTGGAACTCCATGAGCTTGTCGCGCAGCTCGCGGTCCGAGTACGTGTAGACGTACTTGTCCTGGCCCTTCTTCGGCTGGGTGAGCTCGATGCGGTGCAGGGGTGGCACCGCGGCGAACACCCGGCCGGCCTCGACCATGGGCCGCATGTAGCGGTGGAACAGCGTCAGGAGCAGCGTCCGGATGTGGGAGCCGTCCACATCGGCGTCGGTCATCATGATGATCTTGCCGTAGCGGGCCGTGTCGATGTCGAAGGTACGGCCCGACCCGGCTCCTATGACCTGGATGATCGCGCCGCACTCGGCGTTCTTCAGCATGTCCGACACGGACGACTTCTGGACGTTGAGGATCTTGCCGCGGATCGGCAGCAGCGCCTGGAACTCGGAGTTCCGGGCGAGCTTCGCCGTACCCAGCGCGGAGTCGCCCTCGACGATGAACAGCTCGCTGCGGTCGACGTCGTCGCTGCGGCAGTCGGCGAGCTTCGCGGGCAGCGAGGAGGACTCCAGGGCCGTCTTGCGGCGCTGGGCGTCCTTGTGCTGCCGGGCCGCGATGCGGGTGCGGGCCGCGGCGACGGCCTTCTCCATGACCACGCGGGCCTGCTGGGCGGCGTCGCGCTTGGTGGAGGTCAGGAACGCCTTGAGTTCCTTGCTGATCACGTTGTTCACGATGCGCCGGGCCGCCGAGGTGCCGAGGACCTCCTTGGTCTGCCCCTCGAACTGCGGCTCGGCGAGACGGACCGTGACGACCGCCGTCAGTCCCTCGAGGGCGTCGTCCTTGACGATGTCGTCCTCGGCGACGCGAAGGAGCTTCTTGGCCCGCAGCACCTCGTTCATCGTCTTGGCGACCGCCTGCTCGAAGCCGGCGACGTGGGTGCCGCCCTTGGGCGTGGCGATGATGTTGACGAACGACCTGACCGTGGTGTCGTACCCGGTGCCCCAGCGCATGGCGACGTCGACGCCCAGGTCGCGGGTGACCTCGGTGGGCGTCATCTGCCCGTACTCGTCGAGGACGGGGACGGTCTCCTTGAAGCTGCCCTGCCCGCTGAAGCGGAGGACGTCGCAGACGGGCCGGTCCGTGGCCAGGAACTCGCAGAACTCGCTGATGCCGCCGTCGAAGCGGAAGGATTCCTCGCCCTTGCTGCCGCCGTCGCCGAGGCCGAACTCGTCACGGACCACGATGGTGAGTCCGGGCACCAGGAAGGCGGTCTGGCGGGCGCGCTGGTGCAGCGTGTCGAGGGAGAGCTTGGCGTCCTTGAGGAAGATCTGCCGGTCGGCCCAGTAGCGCACGCGCGTGCCGGTGCGGCTCTTGGGGATCTTCCTGGCCTTGCGCAGCCCGCTCCCGGCCTCGAACCTGCCGTCCGGGCCCGCACCGGCGAACGCGCCCGGGACTCCGCGCCGGAAGCTGATGGCGTGCGTGTTCCCGCTGCGGTCCACCTCGATGTCGAGACGGGCGGACAGGGCGTTCACCACGGAGGCGCCGACGCCGTGCAGGCCGCCCGAGGCGGCGTACGAGCCACCACCGAACTTGCCTCCCGCGTGCAGCTTGGTCATGACGACCTCGACGCCGGACAGGCCGGTCTTGGGCTCGACGTCGACCGGGATGCCCCGGCCGTTGTCCCGGACCTCCACCGACGCGTCGTCGTGGAGGATCACCTCGATGTGGTCGCAGTAACCCCCGAGGGCCTCGTCGACGGAGTTGTCGATGATCTCCCAGAGGCAGTGCATCAGGCCACGGCTGTCGGTCGACCCGATGTACATACCCGGACGCTTGCGTACGGCCTCGAGCCCCTCGAGGACGAGCAGGTGCCGCGCGGTGTAGTTGGATCCGTCCCGGTCTGCTCCTGCCAGCAGCGCAGTGGACGGCACGGACGTCTCGGCGGTCACGCGGTTCGCTCCTCGCTGAATTTCAGATGGGGCCCCGCTGGGTAACGGCGCGGCTCGGTTCACCGGTCAGAGGGTACCGATGCCTGGTAGAGCCGGTGTAACGCCACCCTCGCGGAAATCCCACCCTAGACCACGGTCGTATACTTGTTCGATCCCTCGATGGAGTGAAGTACACATCACGTTCCCTTCGAGGCATGAACCATTTAGGCTCCGGGCACGTCCTCATGAACAAACCGGCAACCCAGCCGGCGGGACCGACCCACTGACCGACCGCGCGAACCCGTACGACACAGAGACACGCAATACGGCACATTCGCCGCCAACCGGCAACAGCCGGCCACTCGGAAGAAATTTTTTCGAGGAAAAGCCACGAGCGGGAACGTTTTGGGGCTGGTTGGATGTTGACCCTGGTACGACAGCTCGTCGAGCTAGAGAAGAGGCGACGTGACTACTGTTCTGACTTCCGCGAGCCCGTTGACGGCCGCTGATCGCTGCGACCGCTGCGGCGCCCAGGCATACCTGCGCGTCGTCCTGCTGAGCGGCGGAGAACTGCTCTTCTGCGCCCACCACGGTCGCAAGTTCGAGCCGGAACTCAAGAAGATCGCCGCTGAGATACAGGACGAGACGGAGCGGCTCACGGCCGTTCCCGCGTCTTCCTCCGAGGAAGACCGCTGACACTGCGCGCCCCGACGACGAGCGAACCGGCAGAGGCCGGATGACGGGCGGCCGCCTCCGACACGGAGGCGGCAGCCCGTGCTCGTGCCCGGAAGCTCCTCAGGGCGCGTCAGAGGCCCTGGCGCTGCCGCTGGGCCCGGACCGGGCCCTGTCCCAGCCCAACGTCCGCAGAGCGGCGGAGATCCGCGTGTACACCCCGGGGCTGCCGGGTCGCCCGCAGCCGTTCCCCCAGGACACGAGCCCGATGAGTCTCCCCCCGGCGACCAGCGGCCCCCCGCTGTCGCCCTGGCATGCGTCGCGACCGCCGGCCTCCATACCGGCGCACAGCATGGTGTCGGGCCGGTACCTGCCGTCACCACCCCCCGGATAGGCCCTCTGACACAGGCTGTCGGGCAGAACGCGCACGCGTGACGCCCGCAGGCCGTTGGCGTAGTCCCCGGCGCCCGTGGCGTCCCCCCACCCGTAGACCAGCGCTGCCGTCCCCGGTGCGTACGCGGGGTCCCCGTCGGCCGCCATGGCCAGGGCCGAGCCGGCGGGCAGGGCCCTGGAGAGGGTGAGCACGGCGAAGTCGCCGACGTTGCTGGCGTCGTCGTGGGCCGGGTTCACCCAGACGTCCCGTACGGGGATCTCCTCCCCGTCGTCCGAGAGCAGGTCCGTGCGGCCCGCGACGACCTTCAGGTCGCGCACCTGTTCCGGCGGGGATCCCAGGACCTCCTCACCCATGCAGTGGGCCGCCGTGAGCACGGTGGCCGGTCCGACGGCGACTCCGCCGCAGAACTGTCCCGACCGCGTACCTCCGAACCGGTCACGGCTGGAGAGCGCCACGGTCCACGGACTGTCGGACACGTCGACCGGGAACCCCCCGACGACGATGCCGCCGGTGGGGGCCGAGGCGGGTGCCGAAGTCGCGGAGGCCAGTGGTATCGCGGTCGCCGCGGCCGCCAGGACGAGCGGCCGGGCCAGTGCCCGGGCAAAGAGGCGACGCATGCAGACTCCTCACGGAGGGGTGGACAGTGGACACCCAGGGTGATTCACCCCGTCGCCCCTCGCACCCGCTGGTCAGCACGAAGGCCCGGTCCCCCATCGGGGGACCGGGCCTTCGTGCTCCACGCCCGCCTCGGCGGGACGTGCGACCGCTCCTAGTCGAGGTAGTCGCGCAGCACCTGCGAACGCGACGGGTGACGCAGCTTCGACATGGTCTTCGACTCGATCTGGCGGATACGCTCACGCGTCACGCCGTAGACCTTGCCGATCTCGTCGAGGGTCTTCGGCTGACCGTCGGTGAGACCGAACCGCATGGAGACGACACCCGCCTCGCGCTCGGACAGAGTGTCCAGGACCGAGTGCAGCTGCTCCTGGAGGAGCGTGAAGCTGACGGCGTCGGCCGGGACGACGGCCTCGGAGTCCTCGATGAGGTCACCGAACTCGCTGTCGCCGTCCTCGCCCAGCGGGGTGTGCAGGGAGATGGGCTCGCGGCCGTACTTCTGGACCTCGATGACCTTCTCCGGGGTCATGTCGAGTTCCTTGGCCAGCTCCTCCGGGGTGGGCTCGCGGCCCAGGTCCTGGAGCATCTGGCGCTGGACGCGCGCGAGCTTGTTGATGACCTCGACCATGTGCACCGGGATACGGATGGTGCGGGCCTGGTCGGCCATCGCGCGGGTGATCGCCTGACGGATCCACCAGGTGGCATACGTGGAGAACTTGTAGCCCTTGGTGTAGTCGAACTTCTCGACCGCGCGGATCAGACCGAGGTTGCCCTCCTGGATCAGGTCCAGGAAGAGCATGCCGCGGCCGGTGTAGCGCTTGGCCAGGGAGACCACCAGGCGGAGGTTGGCCTCCAGGAGGTGGTTCTTGGCGCGGCGGCCGTCCTCGGCGATGATCTCCAGCTCACGCTTGAGCTTGGGCGCGAGCTTGTCGGAGTTCGCCAGCTTGTCCTCGGCGAACAGACCGGCCTCGATGCGCTTGGCGAGCTCGACCTCCTGCTCGGCGTTGAGCAGGGGGACCTTGCCGATCTGCTTGAGGTAGTCCTTGACCGGGTCGGCGGTGGCGCCGGCCGCGGCGACCTGCTGGGCCGGGGCGTCGTCCTCGTCCTCGTCGGACAGCACGAAGCCCGCGTTCTCGGTGCCCTCGGGCTCCTCGGTCGCGCCCTTCGGCTCCTCGATCGCCTCGTCCTCGAGAAGCTCGCCGTCGTCCTTCTTGGCGGTGGTCTTCTTGGCCGCCGTCTTCTTGGCGGTCGTCTTCTTCGTCGCCGCCTTCTTGGCGGTGGTCTTCTTGGCGGCCGCCTTCTTGGCCGGCGCCTCCTCCTCGACCGCGGAGTCGGTGGCGGGCGCCGCCGGGGCGGTGGGGGCGGTGGCCTTCCTGCTGGTCACCGTCTTCGCCGCGACCGTCTTGGTGGCGGTGCGCTTGGCGGGACTCTTCGCTGCGACGCTCTTTCGGGTGCGCTTGGGCTCTGCGGCACTGACCATCAGCGTCACACCCTCTTCCTCGAGGATCTGGTTGAGGCTGCGCAGTACGTTCTTCCACTGAGTGGCCGGAATCTGGTCAGCTTCGAAGGCCCGACGCACGTCATCGCCGGCGATCTGCCCCTCAGCCTTTCCCCGCTCGATGAGCGCCATGACAGAGACGGATTCGGCGATCTCCGGCGGGAGCGTACGGGATGTGCTGGCCGACACGAACAACCTCTCGGAACGTTGGAAAACGGCTTCCGGCACCGTCCAGGGCGGACAGGAGCCGACCACCGGCTTGGGGATGGGCCGACGGCGCGGGCGGGCGCCGGGGAGATGCACAGCGCCGTGAACGGCGTCCGTATTCCCTCCGCGGCTGTCACCTCTTAGGTCATCGTGTTGTTCCCGCGAGCGTTACGCCCAATCCGCGTGGCCCGAGTCACACCCCGTAAGCGCTCAAAACCTGCCATCTGTGGACAAGAGGGGGCAGCCGCACGTCCGGTTCGACCACACCGGGGGCCTCAAGCGGTTCATCACACCGTCGGAACACCGCGGGAGCGCCGTCGAACACCGCGGGCCCACGGTCGGAACGCCATCGGGACCCCGTCGGACCTCGCGGGATCCCGGAGATCCCGCGAGGTCCGCGGCGGCGGGCCGGCCGGCCACTGCCGGAGGAGGGGGCCGGAGTGACCGGCGCGCGCCGTGTCGGTGGGGTGCGGTCAGTGCTCGCGCGGGGCGGGCACCACGCGGTCCACCTCGGGGTGGACGGCCAGGAGCTGCCGCATGGCCGCCTCGGCCGCGGCGCCGTCACCGGCTGCCAGGGCGTCGACGATCCGCCCGTGCTGCACCAGCGAGGCGTCGTTCGGCCGGTCACAGCCCGTGACCGGTCCGCCGGAGACATGGAGGGCGGCGGAGACGATTCCCGAGAGGTGACCCAGCATGCGATTGCCGGCGACCTGGATGAGCAGGGTGTGGAACTCGGCATCGGCGCGGGAGAAGGTGAGCGCGTCACCCTGCCCCATGGCGTGGCCCATGATCCCGACCATGTCGCCCAGCCGCTGCTGGACGTCCTCGCGCCCGTGCCCGGCGGCCAGGCGGGCCGCGAGCGGCTCGATCGTCCAGCGCAGCTCGCTGAGCTCGCGGCGCTGGTCGTCGCGCTGCGGGCCGAAGGCGCGCCATTCGATGATGTCGGGGTCGAGCAGGTTCCAGTCACTGACGGGACGCACCCGCGTACCGACGTTCGGACGGGCACTGACCAGGCCCTTGGCCTCCAGGACGCGGAGGGACTCACGGACGACGGTGCGGGAGACCTCGAAACGCTGGCCGATCTCCTCGGGCACCAGGGGACGGTCGGCACCCAGATCACCCGAAACGATCATCTGTCCGAGCTGCTGGACGAGTTGCCCGTGCAGTCCGCGCCCCCGGCTGCCCGCGGTACGCCGGCCCACCCGCCCCAGCTCGGGCTCCACGCCTTCCCAGGCGGGCACCCCGACCCGGTCGGCGGCGGGCGCCTCGGTGTACGGGTAGCGGTCGATTTCGCCCTGGTTCGCCAGGCCGGAGTCGGCGGAACGGGCGGCGGTCATCATGGTGTGCGCAAGGGTAGTCACGCATCCTTTGTCGGCGGCGTTCCCAACTCCCTTGAGGTCTTTGGTGAAAAGCACACGAAAGGGTGATCGCTCACCCCGTCGCAATTGACGCCTTATCGGAAAGAAATGGGCTTTCCCCGGGGAGTTGCGCACACGGTCGAACGGGAAGGGAACGAGCACCCTTCATCGGGTCCTGCCGCGCAGGGTCGTGAGCAGGTAGGCGCAGAGCAGAGCGGTCAGCGACAACGCCATGGCGCTGCCCACGGGTTGGGCGAGCACGCGCAGGATCTCGCCGAGGTAGCGCTGTCCGCCGAAGGGCCACTGCGTCAGGAGCACCTCCCGCAGCCTCATCGGAAGGCCGACGGCGGTCCGTACGGACGGGCCCTGCCAGGCCCTCTGTACGAGGGGCACGACGAGGACCGGAACGGCGACCACCGCGGCGAGCCCGGCCGTCGTGGACCGGAAGACCCCCGCGGCCAGCACACCGGACCAGGCGCAGCCGACACATAGCCCGAGCCAACCGGCGCTCAGGGCGGGCCAGTCGGCGGGGACGCGGGAGAACTCGCGGCCGTAGAACAGGTGCAGCACCTCGGCGTCGCAGCCCACCGTGAGAACGGCCAGCACGATCGCGGTGGCGGCGGAGACGACGAGTTTGGCGGTCAGCAGCCCGAGCCGGCGGGGCACGGTGCCCCGGTCCGCCGCCAGGGCGGGGTGACGGAACTCGTCACCGAAGGACAGCGCGCCGAGCAGTCCCGCGCCGAGCGCGGCGGGCGGCAGCGGCAGCTCCCGCGGCCAGGCGGCCAGCAGGCGCGGCTGCGGGGTGTGCCCGATGCGGGCGAGGAGCACGGCGGTGACGGCGGACACGAGCAGGACGGCCGCCCCGACGAGGAACCCGGTGCCGACGCCGGTCGCACGGCGCAGTTCGTACCTGAGCGGCCACAGGGGGCTCGGGGCGGAGCGGACGGAGATGGGGGGCGGGAGCGGGGACAGGGCTCGGCCGGAAGCCGTTGCGGCGGGGGTGCGCGCGGCGCGCGCACGCGGTGTCCCCCGGGAGGCGGGAGCGGTCGGAGAGGACGCGGGGCGGGAGTCGTCCGACGCCGGGTTCGGGGAGTCCTCTCCGGCGTCGGGTCCGGCTCCCCCTTCGGCTCGGGGGGCGTCCTCCGGCGCGGACGCTCCGGAGGCCGAAGCGGCCGCGCGGCCTCCCGGGGACGAGACCTTGTGCGGCACCGGCTGCCCGGGCTCGTCGGCGGTGGCGGCGGACCCGGGTCCGTCGGACCGCGGAGCACCGGCGGGGCCGGGAATCCGACAGGGACCGGCCGGTGCCGTCGCGTCGGCGCGCCCGTGCCGTGGCCCGTCGGACGACGGACCGGCGGCGGGGGCCGAGGTGACGGCGCCGGTGGCCGGGGGTTCCTCGGCGGTGGCCCCGTCGGTGGCCGACGGATCGGCGCCCGTGGCCGAAGCGCCCGTGCCGGCCGGTTGGCGAGCGGCCGGGGCCGGACTGCCTCCGTTGGACCGGTGCAAGTGGACCGGACGTGACCGTTCGGCGGGCGCCGTACCGGACCCCGGCCCCATGTCGCCCACCTCGTCGGCCAGTTGGTGGACGAGGATGCCGTGACGGAAGGCGGCCTCGCCGATGTCGGCGCACGTACTGCCGTACACGGCGAGGCGGTTGCCGCTCTCCTGCACGATCTCGACCGAACGGCGTCCGGTGCGCGCCTCCTTGGCCAGGAGGGCGGCGAGGCGGGCCGCGTGCGGGCTGCGCACGACGACGCGGGGGCGGAGCCGGGTACGGGAGAAGTCCGCGGCCGCCTGGTCGGCGACAACTCTGCCCTGCTCCAGCGTGACGACGTGGTCGGCGTCGCGCGCCGCCTCCTTGGGGTCGGAGGTGCTGAACAGGACGGTGCCGCCCTGCGCAGCGTGGGCGCGCAGGGCGCCGTGCAGCCAGCGGGCCTCACGGGCGGAGAGCGCGCCGGCCGGATCGTCCAGCACCAGGGTGTGCGGATCGGCCAGCAGCGCACAGGCCAGGCCGAGGCGCCGGTCCATACCGCGCGCCAGGGTGCCCAGGCGCTCGTCGCGCAGGTTCACGAGGCCCACCGACTCCAGGACCTCGTCACCACGCCGGACGGGAACACCGGCAGCCGCGCAGAGCATCCGCAGGTGGCCGCGGACGGTACGGGCCGGGTGTCCGGGTACATCGCCCAGCAGCACACCGACCTCGCGCGAGGGGTGGGCGATGCGGTGCAGGGGGCGGCCTCTGAAGTAGGTGATGCCACGGCCGCGTTGCAGTTCGAGCATGAGTCTGAGCACCGTCGCCCCACCCGCGCCCGGGGCTCCGAGCAGTGCGGTGACGCGGCCCGCGCCGGCCTCGAAGGAGACGTCGTCGACGGCGGGCGGATGCTCCTTGCGGGGGATGCTGGTCAATCCGAAGGCCTGGATCACCCGCAGCAAGATAGCGCGCGAAACCTTACATTTCGGGCACCGTGCGGCTTTCCGGGTGCAATGGATCGATTGTGCCGGTCCGTCGCTCGCCTTCGCTCCGGGGCCCGGCCGGGCCCGGCGTCACACCTCGGGGCGCAGCATCGGGGGGTTGAGGAGTGTCGCGCCGCCGGCTCGGAAGAGCTGGGCCGGGCGGCCGCCCTGGCGGGTGGTCGTCCCGCCGGTGGGGACGAGGAAGCCTGGCGTGCCCGTCACCTTGCGGTGGAAGTTGCGCGGGTCGAGGGACACGCTCCACACCGCCTCGTAGACGCGCCGCAGTTCGCCGACGGTGAACTCGGGCGGACAGAACGCGGTGGCCAGCGACGAGTACTCGATCTTGGAACGGGCCCGTTCCACCCCGTCCGCCAGGATCTGGGCGTGGTCGAAGGCGAGCGGTGCCAGCGGCTCGCCGTCGCTGCCGAAACCGCCCTGTTCCAGCAGTTCCTCGACCGGTGCCCAGCGCGCGTTGCTGGCGTCGCCGCCCGCCCGGGGCGCGGGCAGGTCGGGGGCGAGCGCGAGATGCGCGACACTGACCACGCGCATCCGGGGGTCGCGCTTCGGGTCGCCGTACGTCGCTAGCTGCTCCAGATGGGCACCGTTGTCCTGGGCGGGCGCGGCGGGGTCGTGGACGCGCAGCCCCGTCTCCTCGGCCAGCTCCCTCGCCGCCGCCTGCGCCAGGTCCTCGTCGGCCCGCACGAAACCGCCCGGCAGGGCCCAGCGCCCCCGGTACGGCGACTCGCCCCGGCGCACCGCCAGCGCGCACAGGGAGTGGCGGCGCACGGTCAGCACGACCAGGTCCACGGTGACGGCGAAGGGCGGGAAGGCTGACGGGTCGTAGGGCATGCGGCGATCATAGTCGTCTGCCTGACGATAAACACTCCCTTCCCGGGCCGCTTCGGTGACCGGTCCAGGCCGTGCGTCCTCCGCCCCGTCGCCCGCGGACCGGCATCGAGCGGGCCCCGTCGCACCAGGTCACGCCGTCGGTCACCGTCCCTCCCGCATCAGGTGCGCCGCCCGCCCGTGGCCCCCTTGCCCGTGCCCTCCTTGCCCGGTCCCCGTGGGCGCGTACGGGCCTGCCGCGCGCCGCCGGGACGTGCGGCGCCCGCGGCATCGCGTGTCCGTGTCACGTTCGTCCCCGGGCCAGGGCGACGGACGGCACCTTCGGCGACCGCATCCGAACGCGTCCGGCGCCGACGGACGGAAGTCCTCTGCGCCGGGTCTCCGGCCGTCGCGCACGGCACCGGCCCGGCGGCCGGCTCATCCCCGGAGGTCGCGCCGCCGTCCGGCGCGGCGGCCTCGGCCCGCCCCGTGCCGGCACGCTCGGCGCGCAGGCAGCGGCGGACCGACTCGGGGTCCAGACCCTCGTTGCAGGCCTGGTGCAGGAGCCGGGCGAAGAGGTAGTCCGGGTCCGCACCGAGTGCCATGGCCAGGGCCTCCCGGGCCTCGAGCTCGTCGCCGGCCGACCAGGCGACCCATCCCGCGAGGGTGAGCGGCGCCGCGGCGTGTTCGCCGTACGGCCCGACGCAGCGGCGGGCCAGGGCGCGCCACAGCCGCAGCGCGGGGCCCGCTTCCTCACCCTCCATCCAGGCCGCCGCGCGATCGCGGGTCGTGCGGTCCTGGAGGCCGAGGATCAGCGCCGCGGCCTCGTCGTGTCCGAGCAGCCGGTCGTCCCGCAGGTCTTCCGCGGGCATGCCGGACACCGCGGGAGCGCCGGCCAGGCGGCCCATGACCCGTTCGGCCAGGGCGAGCGTCTCGTCGGCGACGTCCGCGCGCCTCGCGTCGTCGAGGAGCCGGGAGACGATCGTCATGCCGGCCGAGTCCAGGGCGGCCTCCTGCTCGTGGGCCGCGGAGTGCTCCCACGGGAGCAGCCTGGCCCGCAGCTCGCGCAGCGAGCCGCGCACCTGGATCCCGGCGTAGGTGGCCGCCGCGGCCAGCACGGACGTGCCGGGCAGTCCCATCGGGACGCCCTCGGACGGGCAGCAGGTCTCGTCGTCGCAGCAGTACGACCAGAAGCGCCCGTCCGAGATGCACAGCGCCTCGACCACCGGGACGTCGAGGGCACCGCACTCGACACGCAGCTTCTGGGCCAGTGGCCGCAGGCGCTCCATCACCTGCCGGCCGGACTCGCCCCGGGGCGGTTCCTGGCAGAGGTAGGCGACCATCTGCTCGGGCCGGGCACCGCGGCGCTCGCTGCCGGTCACCAGGCCGTGGACCAGCTGCCCGGCCGCGCTCGGCCAGTCCTCCCTGTTCGCGGGGATGCCCAGCCGGGCCCGGCCTCCGAACCGGCCCCGTCCGTCCCTGTCGCGCAGGGCGACCAGGACGATGCTGTCCTCGGGTCGGTATCCGAGAAGGTAGGGCAGGGCGTCCGCCAGTTCGGCCGGGGTGCGCAGGGTGACCTGCGGCTCGTCACCGGCGCCGTCGTACGAGGCCCGTGCCGCCCGGTCCGGGGCGGGTCCGGTGATGTCGCCGTTCTCCGCGGATCCGGTCGCTTCGCTGTGGTTCGTCATGGCCCGACGATCTCGCGGATCAGAATGTTCCGCTTTGCCCTGTGGATAACTTCAATCAGGGACACGTCACAGCAGTCTTCGGTGATCCCCACTCCTCCCGCCCGTCGCGCCGGCTGTCGGTCCCGTCCTGTTGTATGGAACGCATGGAGCACACGAACAACGCGGATCTCCGGACAGCGGCCGACACGGTCCTCGCCCGTCTCGTCGGGGACTCCTCCGGCGCGGCCCGCCTGCGGGAGGACCAGTGGCGGGCGATCGAGGCGCTCGTCGCGGACCGGCGCCGGGCCCTGGTCGTCCAGCGGACGGGGTGGGGCAAGTCCGCGGTCTACTTCGTGGCCACCGCGCTGCTGCGGGACCGCGGCAGCGGCCCCACGGTGATCGTCTCCCCGCTGCTCGCGCTGATGCGCAACCAGGTCGAGGCAGCGGCCCGCGCCGGTATCCGCGCCCGGACCATCAACTCCTCCAACACCGAGGAGTGGGGCGCCGTCCAGGACGAGATCGCCGCCGGCGAGGTGGACGTCCTGTTGGTGAGTCCGGAGCGGCTCAACAACCCCGACTTCCGCGACCAGGTGCTGCCCGAGCTCGCCGCCGCCACCGGACTGCTGGTGGTGGACGAGGCACACTGCATCTCCGACTGGGGCCACGACTTCCGCCCGGACTACCGGCGGCTGCGCACGATGCTCAGTGATCTCCCGCCCGGCGTGCCGGTCCTGGCGACGACCGCCACCGCCAACGCCCGCGTCACCGCCGACGTCGCGGAGCAGCTGGGCACCGGGGGCACGTCGGACGCCCTGGTGCTGCGCGGACCGCTGGACCGGGAGAGCCTCAGTCTGAACGTGCTGCGGCTGTCCGACGCCGCGCACCGGATGGCCTGGCTCGCCGACCACCTCCACGAGCTGCCGGGCTCCGGCATCATCTACACACTCACGGTGGCCGCGGCCGAAGAAGTCACCGCCTTCCTCCGGCAGCGTGGCCACACCGTCGCCTCCTACACGGGCCGGACCGAGAACGCCGACCGGCAGCAGGCCGAGGACGACCTGCTCGCCAACCGGGTCAAGGCCCTGGTCGCCACCTCGGCGCTGGGGATGGGGTTCGACAAGCCTGACCTGGGCTTCGTGGTGCACCTCGGCTCGCCCTCCTCCCCCATCGCGTACTACCAGCAGGTCGGCCGCGCCGGACGCGGTGTCGATCACGCCGAGGTGCTCCTGCTGCCCGGCAAGGAGGACGAGGCGATCTGGGCCTACTTCGCCTCGCTGGCCTTCCCCGCCGAGGACCTGGTGCGCCGCACCCTCGACGTCCTCGCACACGCCGAGCGGCCCCTGTCGCTGCCCGCGCTGGAACCTCTGGTGGAGCTGCGCCGCTCCCGTCTGGAGACCATGCTCAAGGTCCTCGACGTGGACGGGGCGGTGAAGCGGGTCAAGGGCGGCTGGACCGCGACCGGCCGGCCGTGGACGTACGACGCCGAGCGGTACGACTGGGTCGCCCGGCAGCGCAGGGCCGAGCAGCAGGCGATGCGCTACTACGCGTCGACGACGGACTGCCGGATGGAGTTCCTCCAGCGCCAGTTGGACGACGAGGGCGCCAAACCCTGTGGCCACTGCGACAACTGCGCCGGCCCGCGCTTCACGGCGGACACCTCCACCGCCGCCCTGGACGCAGCGCGGGTCGACCTGGGCCGGGCCGGTGTCGAGGTGGAGCCGCGCCGGATGTGGCCGACCGGCCTCCCGGCGATCGGCGTCGAGCTGAAGGGCCGTATCCCCGCCGGGGAACAGGCGGCGCCGGGGCGGGCGTTGGGCCGCCTCTCGGACATCGGCTGGGGCAACCGGCTGCGCCCGATGCTGACGGCCCACGCTCCGGACGGCCCGGTGCCGGACGACGTCGCGAAGGCCGTCGTGACGGTGCTGGCCGACTGGGCGAAGGGGCCGGGCGGCTGGGCCTCCGGCGCCGCCGACGCCCCGCCGCGTCCCGCCGGAGTCGTGACGGTCGCCTCGCGCTCGCGCCCGCGGCTGATCCACTCGCTCGGTGCGCGCATCGCCGAGGTGGGCCGGCTGCCCCTGCTCGGTTCGGTCGAGTACACGGGTGACGCGCCGCCGATGTCCCGCAGCAACAGCGCGCAGCGCCTCAAGGCGCTCGACGGGATGCTCGCGGTGCCGCCCGCCCTTGCCGCCGCGCTCAGCGGTCAGGACGGTCCGGTGCTCCTCGTGGACGACTACATGGAGACCGGCTGGACCCTCGCGGTCGCCGCCCGGCTGCTCCGTCGCGCGGGCGCGCCGGGGGTGTTGCCCCTGGTCCTGGCCGTGCAGGGCTGACCGGCCGCCGGTACGCGCACGGCCGCAGGGGGTCGCTCACCGCCCGTCGGGGCGGTGCGCCCCATGCGTCGCCCGGGGTCCGTCTGGGTAGGGATATAGAACGCGCATCATCCGATAACGGTCGACGGTCCCAATTGCTCGTTGCCGCATCCCAGTTCGACAGGAAGAATTGAAGTCCGCTCCCCGCACGGCTCGTCCGTGTCCCGGCAGGGCTTCACTGCGGTGCGCGCTCCCCCGAATCCGACCCCGCCCGCAGTGTGGGCGCGTAGCCGAAGGGAGGAACGTGACCTTCGGATTCGCCTCGTCCTCGGCGGCGTCTTTGTCGCCGTCCAACGCCTCCGCCACCCGCCTGCTCGAACCCGCGGAGTGGGCCTCGGCCGGGATCCCGCTGCTGCGCAATCCGCGGGAGGTCGTCAGCGGTCTGCACGCGCGGCACCGTCCCGGGCCGGCCACCGCGATCGTGGCCGTGCTCGATCCGGACGAACGGGTGCGCGCGAGCGCCTCGTTCACCAGCCGCCGCGCACCGGCCGACGGATGGATGTTCCGCAACGCGCTGCTCGCCCAGCTCCGCCGGGTCATCCCGCACGACCTGCGGCGCCGCACTCCGGTGCGCACCGCCGTACTGCTCTACTGCCGGGAGGGCGACGCGCGCTGGACGGAGGAGGACGGCGCGTGGATGTGGGGACTGCGCGACGCCTGCACACTGCACGGGCTGCGCTGCGGGGCGTACATCACGCTGACCCGCGACGGATGGCAGGTCCTCGGTGAGGGCCGTGGCGGCCGCCGGCCCAACGCGACGTCGGCACCGGAGCCGTTCGCCCTGTCGGAGGCACCGCCCCCGCCGCCGCGTACCGGCGGTGTCGCCTCGGAGGTACTGCGCCGCGCGGCGGCCCGCTGAGCGACGGTGCTGCCGGTACGCCGGCCCGCACCACCGGAGCGGGGCCCGGCGGGACCGTCGGCGCCACCCGTCCCCGCCGGACACGACCGGTGCGCCCGGCGCCGTCCGTACGCCCCCGTGCCCCGCAACAGGACCGTGGGCGGCCGCACTTCGGCGTACCGGCTCCCACCGCGGGCGGGCGGCGGTGCGCCCGGCCGACGTCGGCCGCCGGGACCCGCCGATGCCGCCGCCGTCCGTCGCCGGCGCGGCGGTGCCGGCGTCCTGCCCGGCCTCAGCGGCCGGCGTCCGGCACCCGTGACGCGCAGGGCTCAGGCGCTCGCGCCCAGCACCGAGTTGATCCGCTGCGGGTCACCGCAGACGATCAACAGGGTGCCCGCCCGGGAGTGGGCCGCCGACAGGGCGGTGACGGCAGCGTCTTCGGGGCCGCCGTTGAGCGCGACGACGACCACGGGACGTGACGCGGCACGGTCGGCGACGGCGGCGTCCGCGTAGAAGACGTCGTCGCCCGCGTCGTGCTGCGCCCAGTAGGCGGCGTCGCCGAAGGACAGTTCGTGGGCGGCCCACGGGTGCGGATCACCGGTGGTCACCACCAGCACGTCACCGGGGGTGCGACCCGAGTCCAGGAGCAGGTCCACGGCCTCCTCGGCCGCGTCGAGCGCGCCCTCGGGAGAAGCCGGGATCAGCTGGATCTGCAGGCCGGCCGCGGTGGCGGCGGGAGTGGCCGGACCCGAGGGTCCGGTCTTGGCCGGGGCCGCGTCGCGCGAGGTGCGTTGCGCCGGCGGCGCCGGCCGCAGGGGGCCGGGGCGACCGGGGCGCGGCGGGGCCGCGGGACGGGGGCCGGGTACGGGGCGGGGGGTCGGCGCGGTGCGGCCACTGGCCGGAGTGGCGCGGGGACCCTGGGCCTTCTCGTGAATCTGAGGCTCCTCGGGAATGAGAGGCATGAGCTGATTTTTATCAAACGTTGGTGCGGCTCGCGTCGGCGGGTGGCGCATGCCTGCGAGCGGAACCGTCAGAAGTCGAAGCCGAGCTGGCCCTCGATCTCCGGAACGTTTCCGTCCACCCAGGTGCGGACCTTCTTGAGGTGCCGCCACCGGGGCAGCGCATCAAGATACGCCCACGACAACCGGTGGTACGGGGTGGGACCCCGCTCCGCCAGTGCGGCCTTGTGCACGGGCGACGGATACCCGGCGTTGTCCGCGAAACCGAAGTCTGCATGGTCGATACCCAGTTCGGCCATCATTTTGTCGCGTTGGACCTTGGCGAGCACCGAAGCCGCCGCGACAGCCACGCAGGACTGGTCGCCCTTGATCACCGTACGGACCCGCCAGGGCGCCCCGAGATAGTCGTGCTTGCCGTCGAGGATGACGGCGTCGGGGCGGACGGGCAGGGTCTCCAGGGCACGCACCGCGGCCAGTCGCAGCGCCGCGGTCATCCCCAGTGCGTCGATCTCCTCCGGAGAGGCGTGCCCCAGGGCGTAGGAAGTCACCCAGCCCCGCAGCTCCGTGGCGAGCTCGGTCCGTCGCTTGACGGTGAGCAGCTTGGAGTCGGTGAGGCCCACCGGGGGCCGACGCAGTCCGGTGACCGCGGCGCAGACGGTTACGGGACCCGCCCACGCGCCGCGCCCCACCTCGTCGACACCGGCGATGACCTTGGCTCCGGTCGTGGCGCGGAGTGAGCGCTCGACGGTGTGAGTAGGTGGTTCGTACGGCATGGCGTCCTTAGCCTACGCCGCCCCGGGCGTCCCGTGACACCCCGGTTCCCGGAACGGCGCCGCACCTCTCGAAGCCGGGGATCAGGCGCCTGCGGGGCGCAGCAGCGGGACCATCATGCAGTCGACCATCTCCTCGATCTCCTGATCCGACCATTCACTGCCGCGAATCTTCGATCGGTACATCATCATCGCCGGTACAGCGTCGAAGACATAACCGTTGGCCGCCGCCTCACGCACCTCTCCGCGCTCTATTCCACGGGTGATGACTTCCCGGAGCATCGTGATGGTCGGCTCGACGACCCCTTCGAGGATCACCGCATGGAAGCGCTCCGCCTGCATCGTGTCGCATTCGTGAATGACCGCCCGCAGGGCGAACCCTGGGCGCGAGAACATCGCGTCGCGAGCCCGCCGGCAGAGCGCCAGGAGGTCGTCGCGCACGCTCCCGAGGTCGGGCACGGCATCGAAGCCCGGCAGCCCCGACCGCAGGGCGTCCGCGACGAGTTCCTCCTTGGACGACCAGCGGCGGTAGACCGCCGCCTTGCCCGTCTGGGCGCCGGCGGCCACACCCTCCATCGTCAGGCCGTTCCAGCCGACGGTGCCGAGCTGCTCCAGCGCGGCATCGAGGATCGCGCGTTCGAGGACCGCACCACGCCGGCGGGAGGGCGTCGGGGCGGGGGCGGTCCAGGGCGAGGGAACCATTCGGGGGTCTCCTGGAAGCAGAGAGCGGGTGTTCGGGGACGGGTGCGCGACGCGCTCCCACAACGGGGGACGGGGACACGCGCGCGGCAACTGCGGGAGTGAACGCTTGCGTTCACTGTCAGGGAGTCACTACCGTTGACTCAACAGTGAACGCGAGCGTTCACTAAGTCATTCGTGGGGGACACATAGTGACGACCTCTTCCCTGATCAAAGACCGGAAGCCGGGAGCCGCCCGCCGGGAGGGACGGCCCGGCATCGCGCTGACGGTCATCGCGGCCTGCCAACTCATGGTGGTACTGGACGCGACGATTGTGAACATCGCGCTCCCGCACATTCAAGAGGCACTCGCGTTCAGCACCACCGACCTCACATGGGTCGTCAGTGCCTACACGCTCACCTTCGGCGGGCTGCTGCTGCTCGGCGGCCGGGCCGGTGACATCCTCGGCCGGCGCCGCGTCTTCATGACCGGCATCCTGCTCTTCACCTTCGCCTCGCTGCTCGGCGGCTTCGCCCAGGAGCCCTGGCAGTTGCTGGCCGCACGCGTCCTGCAGGGCATGGGAGGCGCCATCGCCTCGCCCACGTCGCTGGCGCTCATCACGACCACCTTTCCGGAGGGCCCGGAGCGGAACCGGGCCTTCGGAGTCTTCGCGGCCGTCTCCGCGGGCGGCGGCGCCATCGGCCTGCTCGCGGGCGGCATGCTCACCGAGTGGCTCGACTGGCGCTGGGTGCTCTTCGTCAACGTGCCGATCGGCCTGCTGATCGCCGTGCTGACGCCGGTCTACATCAGCGAGTCCGAGCGGCACACCGGACGCTTCGACATCGCCGGGGCGGTGACCTCGACGGCAGGCATGGCATCCCTCGTCTACGGCTTCATCCGTGCCGCGGACCAGGGCTGGCGGGACACCCTCACCATCGGGTCCTTCGCTGCGGCGGCGGTGCTGCTGCTGGCCTTCACGCTCATCGAGTCGCGGGCCAGGGAACCGATCACCCCGTTGAAGATGTTCGCCGACCGCAACCGCTCCGGCACCTACGTGATCATGCTGTGCCTCGCCGCCGCGATGTTCGGCATGTTCTTCTACATCGTGCTGTTCGTCCAGAACGTACTGGGCTACACCCCGATCCAGGCCGGCCTCGCCTTCCTGCCGGTCACGGTCGTCATCGCGATCGGCGCGGGTCTGTCCCAGCGCTTCCTGCCCCTGTTCGGTCCGAAGCCGTTCATGCTCGTGGGCTCGGCGCTCGCGGCGATCGGACTCGGCTGGCAGGCCCTGATCAGCTCCGACAGCTCCTACGTGGGCGGCATCCTGGGCCCGATGCTGATCTTCGGCTTCGGCATGGGCCTGAACTTCGTGACTCTGACGCTCACCGCGGTCTCCGGAGTCGCGCCACACGAAGCCGGCGCGGCGTCCGGGCTACTCAACGCGATGCAGCAGGTGGGCGGGTCGATCGGCCTGGCCATCCTGACGACCGTGTTCGGCACGGCCAGCAAGGACGAGGCAGCCAGACTGGTGCCGGACTTCCTCGCCAACAGCACGCCCGAGCAGAAGGCGGAGTTCGCCCGGACGCACCAGCTGCCCGCTCCCTGGGCGCACCAGATACTGGCCGAGGGCATCTCGGCGGCCTTCATCCCCGCCGCGGCCATGGCCGTCCTCGCCCTGGTCACCGCCTGGCTGATGATCCGGGTCCGCAGGAGCGACCTGGAGGCTCTCGCCGGGAAGGCAGGGGCCGGGACGGGGTGATGGCCGGGCCGGACGGCCCTCACACGCGGCGGCCGCCGCCTCCCCGTACGCCGGGGCGGCGGCCGACGAGTCACCCGGCCGGTCCGCCGGCTACGGCCATCCAGCTCGGCAGCGCCTCGGTCCGGTCCGCCCACTCGGCCGGTGGCGCGCCCGCCCGCCCGGAGCCGGCGATCACCCCGCCCACGATCGCGCAGGTCGTGTCCACGTCCCCGCCGACCTGGGCGGTCGTCCAGAAGGCCCGCTCGTAGTCGTCGAGGGAGCGCGCGGCGGACCAGAGCGCGAAGGGCACGGTGTCGTGGGCGGTCGTACGCCTGCCGCAGCCCAGCACGGCGGCGACGGTGGCCGCGTCGCCGTAGTCGAGCATGTCCCGGGCGCGGCGCAGCCCGGCGCCGACAGCGCTCTTCGGCACGAGGGCGATCACCCCGTCGAGGAGCGCGTGCCCGTCGGGCGGCCCGTCGGCCGAAGCCGCCAGCGCGGCCGCGGCGGCGACCGCCATGGCACCGACCACCGCCTCGCGGTGCTGATGCGTGGGGTAAGCCGAGATCTCGGCCTGGTGCGTCGCCTGCTCGGGGTCGTCCGCGTACCAGGCGCCCAGGGGAGCGATGCGCATCGCGGCGCCGTTGCCCCAGGAGCCCTGGCCGTTGAAGAGCGCGGCGGCGAGTTCGCGCCAGTCGCCGCCCTCGCGGACCAGCCGCAGCAGCCGGTTGACCGCCGGCCCGTAGCCGCGGTCGAAGTCGTGGTGTTCGGCGAAGGAGTGGGCCAGGGCGTCCTGGTCGATGCGGTGGTGGGCGGCCAGGACGGCGACCACGGAGGCGGCCATCTCGGTGTCGTCGGTCCACTGCCAGATTCCGGGCGGCAGCTCGCGGCGCTTGAGCAGCGGGTAGTTCGCGGGCACGAAGAACTGTGAGCCCAGCGCGTCCCCCACCGACAGTCCGCGCAGGCTGGCCAGGGCCCGGTCCAGGCGCCCGTCAGGAGATGAATGAGCGGTCATCGCCCAGCACCCTATCCCGTGATCCCGTACGGCTCCGGTTCCCGCCAGCGTTCGAAGGGCCGGTCCAGGGTGTACTTGCCGTCCTCGCCGAGGACGAGCATCCGGAACTCTCCGTTCCCGGGGTTGGACAGCGACTCGAACTCGGCGACCGTCCAGTGGAACCACCGCATGCAGAACAGGCGCATCGCCAGGCCGTGGGTGACCAGGAGGACGTTCGGCGGATGGTCGGGGTCCTCGAAGCTGCGGAACAGGCTCTCCAGGAAGCCGCCGACCCGGTCGTAGACGTCGGCACCGGACTCGCCCTGCGCGAAGCGGTAGAAGAAGTGGCCGTAGGCGTCGCGGTAGGCCTTCTGCAGGCGCACGTCGGCGCGGTCCTGCCAGTTCCCCCAGTCCTGCTCGCGCAGCCGGGGCTCCTCCCGGATCCGTATGAGCCCCGGGTCGAGGTGGAAGGCGCGCAGGGTCTCGTGCGTGCGGCGGTACGGGGAGACGTACACGCTGACGCGTTCACGGCCGAACACCTCGCGCAGCTTCTTGCCCGTCTCCTCGGCCTCCGCCCAGCCCTGCTCGGTCAGGGCCAGCGCGTGGTCGGGCTCGCGCTCGTACACGGAGTCGTCGTGGTTGCCGACCGACTCGCCGTGCCGGACGAGAACGATGCGCCGTGGTCGTGCCATGCCAGAACCCTAGATCGTGAAACGCGGAACCGAGGACTCCCACCTGCCCAGTACGACAGAGGTCACACGGTCCAGGAGGGTTCCAGCTGGACGATGTCCCCCGTGAGGGCCGCCACGTCGGCCTCCGTCTGGGCACGCAGCGCGAGCCGCTCCACCCGCTCGGCGCGGTACTTGCCGTGCTCGGCGGCCGACCGCCACATCGACAGCACCAGGTACTCGTGGCCGGGCGCCTCCCCGAACAGGCCGCGGATCATGCCGGGCGAGCCGGCCATCGCGGGGTTCCAGACCTTCTCCTGCATCAGCACGTAGTGCTCGGCCCGGTCCTCGTGGGCGCGGCAGAGTGCCACCCGCAGCAGGTCGGCGTCCGTGAAACGGGGTTCGAACCCGGTCTTCACGTCGAACCGGTGATCGAAGAGCCGGACCTGGGCGTCCTTGAAGGTACCGGCCTGTGCCGAGGCGAGCCGGTCGTGCGAGCGCGCCATGAAGGAGTCGTAGAAAGCCCTGCTCTCCCAGAAGGCGAAGACATGCGCCACATCCGGCCGTCCCCGGCTCCAGCCGCCCCCCTGCCCCCGGAAACCCGGCTCACCCGGAAGCCCCGCCCACTTCCGCTGCCCCCGCTCGAAACCGCGGCGGTCGACCACGGTGCAGCGAATCCACTTGACCAGCACCGCGCCATGGTAAGGCCAGGGAACGTGGCACCGGTCACTCTTGGACGGACCGCTCCCCCACTGCCGTCCACCGGCACATGGCAGGATGGACAACCGGCCGACACCGCTCGGCAGTTGGGGTGGCGGGGCAAACAGAACCGGGGAAGGGGAAGTCTGTGAACGGCCTCAGCAAGGGGATCCGCAAGGTCGAGGTCGCGCTGCGTTGGGATCCGAGTCCGGCGGGAGAGCCACCCGCGGACCTGGACGTCGTCGCCGGGACGTATCCGGCGGACGATCCGTACGGTGATCCCTCCTACGTGGTGCACTTCGACAGCCGCTCCCCCGACGGCACGATCCATCTCGACCGGGACAGCAAGGACGGCAAGGGCTTCGGCTACGACGAGGTCATGAGGCTGGAGCTGGAGCGGCTCGACGCCCGGTACGCGCGCGTGGTCGTCGGGGTCGTCATACAGCAGCGCTCCGGAGACCTGACCTTCGGCGGTGTGACCAGCCCGGGCCTGCGCATTCGGGAGGGCTACACCGTGCTGGCCGAGGACGACTTCGCCGGCGTTCCGGCGGCGACGGCGGCCACGGTCGCGGAGTTCGTCCGGGACGAGACGGGGGCGTGGGAGTTCCGCCCCGGTGTCCACGGCTTCGAGGGCGACCCGGCGGCCTTCACCGGCACGATGGGCGCGTCGCGCCGGCCCTGACCGCGATGGCACGAGTGAGGGGCGCCGGCCGTGGCCGGCGCCCCTCACTCATGTGGTCCTACCGGTCAGCTGCAGCCGCTGGTCGAGCCGCAGCCCTCGCAGATGTAGCAGGAACCGGCCCGCTGCATCTTCGTGCCGCAGGAGAAGCACAGCGGGGCGTCGGCCTGGATGCCCAGCTGCATCTCCACCAGCTCGGCACTGGTGTGCGCCTGCTTCGGGGCGGGCTTGGCCGCCTCGACCTCGGCCTTCGGCGTGGCGACGGCCTTCAGCTCCTGGGCGAGCGGGGCCGACTGGGCCAGGCCCTCGACGTCGACCTCGTCGTCGGACGGCTCGTACGAACCCGTCTCCAGGTGCCGCTGGCGCTCCTCGGCCGAGTGGATGCCGAGCGCGGAGCGGGTCTCGAAGGGCAGGAAGTCCAGCGCCAGGCGGCGGAAGATGTAGTCGACGATCGACTGCGCCATCCGCACGTCCGGGTCGTCCGTCATGCCGGCCGGCTCGAAGCGCATGTTGGTGAACTTCGAGACGTACGTCTCCAGCGGCACGCCGTACTGGAGGCCGACGGAGACCGCGATGGAGAAGGCGTCCATCATGCCCGCGAGAGTCGAGCCCTGCTTGGACATCTTCAGGAAGACCTCGCCGAGACCGTCGTCCGGGTAGGAGTTGGCGGTCATGTAGCCCTCGGCGCCACCGACCGTGAACGAGGTGGTGATGCCGGGGCGGCCCTTCGGGAGGCGCTTGCGGACCGGGCGGTACTCGACCACCTTCTCGACCGCGGCGCGGATCGTCTCCTCGGCCTTCTCGGTGACCTCGGCCTTCTCCTTGTCCTTGGTCTTCGCGGAGAGCGGCTGGCCGACCTTGCAGTTGTCCCGGTAGATCGCGAGCGCCTTGACGCCGAGCTTCCAGGCCTCGTAGTAGATCTCCTCGACCTCCTCGACGGTCGCCGTCTCCGGCATGTTGACCGTCTTGGAGATGGCGCCGGAGATCCACGGCTGGATCGCGGCCATCATGCGGACGTGGCCCATCGGGGAGATGGCGCGCTCGCCCATGGCGCAGTCGAAGACCTCGTAGTGCTCGGGCTTGAGGCCGGGGGCGTCGATCACGTTGCCGTTCTCGGCGATGTGGGCGACGATCGCCTCGATCTGCTCCTCCTGGTAGCCCAGGCGGCGCAGGGCCTGCGGCACGGTGCCGTTGACGATCTGCATCGAGCCGCCGCCGACCAGCTTCTTGAACTTGACCAGGGCGAGGTCGGGCTCGACACCGGTGGTGTCGCAGGACATGGCCAGACCGATGGTGCCGGTCGGGGCGAGCACGGACGCCTGCGAGTTACGGAAACCGTTCTTCTCGCCGAGGCGCAGCACGTCCTGCCAGGCCTCGGTGGCGGCGGCCCACACCGGGGTGTCGAGGTCGTCCATGCGCACGGCGGTGCCGTTGGCGTCGGAGTGCTGCTTCATGACGCGCTGGTGGGCGTCCGCGTTGCGGGCGTAGCCGTCGTACGTGCCGACGACCGCGGCGAGCTCGGCGGAACGGCGGTAGGCCGTGCCGGTCATCAGGGAGGTGATGGCACCGGCGAGGGCGCGGCCGCCGTCGGAGTCGTAGGCGTGGCCGGTGGCCATCAGCAGGGCGCCGAGGTTGGCGTAGCCGATGCCGAGCTGGCGGAAGGCGCGGGTGTTCTCGCCGATCTTCTGGGTCGGGAAGTCCGCGAAGCAGATCGAGATGTCCATCGCGGTGATGACCAGCTCGACGACCTTCTGGAAGCGCTCGGTCTCGAAGGACTGGTTGCCCAGGCCGTCGTCCTTGAGGAACTTCATCAGGTTCAGCGAGGCCAGGTTGCAGGACGTGTTGTCCAGGTGCATGTACTCGCTGCAGGGGTTCGAGCCGTTGATCCGGCCGGACTCCGGGCAGGTGTGCCAGTGGTTGATGGTGTCGTCGTACTGGATGCCCGGGTCGGCGCAGGCCCAGGCGGCCTCGGCCATCTTGCGGAAGAGGGACTTGGCCTCGATCTCCTCGATGACCTCACCGGTCATCCGCGCGCGCAGACCGAACTTCCCGCCCTGCTCGACCGCCTTCATGAACTCGTCGTTCACGCGGACCGAGTTGTTGGCGTTCTGGTACTGGACGGAGGTGATGTCGTCCCCGCCCAGGTCCATGTCGAAGCCCGCGTCGCGCAGGGCGCGGATCTTCTCCTCCTCCTTGACCTTGGTCTCGATGAAGTCCTCCACGTCGGGGTGGTCGACGTCGAGGATGACCATCTTGGCGGCGCGGCGGGTGGCGCCACCGGACTTGATGGTGCCGGCGGAGGCGTCGGCGCCGCGCATGAAGGAGACCGGGCCGGAGGCGTTGCCGCCGGAGGAGAGCAGCTCCTTGGAGGAGCGGATGCGGGAGAGGTTCAGGCCGGCACCGGAGCCGCCCTTGAAGATCATGCCCTCTTCCTTGTACCAGTCGAGGATCGACTCCATGGAGTCGTCGACGGACAGGATGAAGCAGGCGGAGACCTGCTGCGGCTGGGGCGTGCCGACGTTGAACCAGACCGGGCTGTTGAAGCTGAAGATCTGGTGCAGGAGGGCGTAGGCCAGCTCGTGCTCGAAGATCTCGGCGTCGGCGGGCGAGGCGAAGTACCTGTGGTCCTCACCGGCCTTCCGGTACGTCTTCACGATGCGGTCGATCAGCTGCTTGAGGCCGGTCTCGCGCTGCGGGGTGCCGACGGCCCCCCGGAAGTACTTGCTGGTGACGATGTTGACCGCGTTCACCGACCAGAAGTCGGGGAACTCGACGCCGCGCTGCTCGAAGTTGACCGAGCCGTCGCGCCAGTTGGTCATGACGACGTCACGGCGCTCCCAGGCCACCTCGTCGTAGGGGTGGACCCCGGGAGTGGTGTGGACGCGCTCGACACGGAGTCCCTTGCCCGCCTTGGTGCCCTTGGCGCGGGAGCTCCGTGCCGGACCGCTCGCCGTCTCTGTCATGCCGCCTCCCTGTACGGGCGAAAACGCCCTGAAGTGCCCCGATTGTTCCCGTGGCACGGTGTTCTGTCTGGTGCTGCGGGCACCGGTGACTCCGCCCGCAGCAGGTCTTCTTCCACTCGCCGCCGACCGGCCGGGCCCGGACCGCCGGGGTCCGGATCCGGCCCGCCTGTCAGTCGGCGGCGCCTGCGGGCTCGGGGACCTGTGCCGTCCCCGTGGTCCCGCGGTCGTCTTCCCGGCTTCCCGCGCCGGCCCCGGCGCCGTCCTCGCCGGGACGCCCCGTCGCCTCCCTCAGCTCCGAGATCGCGGCCTCGAAGTCCTCGAGCGAGTCGAACGCCCGGTAGACCGAGGCGAACCGCAGGTAGGCGACGAGGTCGAGCTCCTGCAGCGGGCCGAGTATGGCCAGCCCCACGTCGTGGGTGGTCAGCTCGGCACTTCCGGTGGCCCGCACCGCCTCCTCGACCCGCTGGCCGAGCTGGGCGAGCGCGTCCTCGGTGACGGGCCGGCCCTGGCAGGCCTTGCGCACACCGCTGATGATCTTGAGGCGGCTGAACGGCTCGGTGACACCGGACCGCTTCACCACCATGAGCGAGCACGTCTCCACGGTCGTGAAGCGACGGGAGCAGTCGGGGCACTGACGGCGCCTGCGGATCGACGTTCCGTCGTCGGTCGTACGACTGTCGACGACGCGGCTGTCGGGGTGCCTGCAGAAGGGGCAGTGCATGAGATCCCAACCCTCCTCACAGCAGACTCGAATAGCCTCACGAGGCCCTTCAGGCCCCTCGAAGCAGCCCCAAGCATAGGCGATCGCGGCGGGCTCGAAGACCGGGGGGACCACAACTTGTGGGCTGCTGTCGCAATCCAACCACTAGATGTGGGGCTTGGCCCCTGTATTCACGCTCTGCACGCGTGTCGCGCCCGTACGCACAGGAGAGCGACTTCCCCCAGGGCGCGCGAGTACGCCCCGAGCGCGCCCGTACCGCCCCGGCGCATGCGGAGATACGGTGGGCGCCGCGAGGAGGGGCGGTGGGACTACCGCACAGATGGGTGCCGGTCCCCGTCGAACGGGATGCCTGATGGCAGACTGGGGCACCACCGGCGAGGTCACCGCCCGGCGGTGAAGAGTACAGCAATGGGCCCTTATGTCCGCCGGACACCTGAGAGCCATACACCCAGACTTCAGCTCCGGGCGGGCGATTCGCGTTTTTTCACTCGAACGTGTGTTTGGCGCAACCTTTCGAAAGCTACTACCGTTGTGCAGCAGGGAGACCATCGAGAGGGGCCGACGTGACCACCACCGCCGACAGTGCCACCATCACTGCCCAGGACCGCCCCCAGGGCCGACCTGAGCCGGTGCACGCGACGAGCGACGCCATGAATCCCGAGGGGCCCAAGCGCTCCCTGCCGGGGCGACCTCCCGGCATCCGGGCCGACAGCTCGGGACTCACCGACCGCCAGCGCCGGGTGATCGAGGTCATCAGGGACTCCGTGCAGCGACGTGGCTACCCGCCGTCGATGCGGGAGATCGGCCAGGCCGTCGGCCTCTCCAGCACCTCCTCCGTCGCGCACCAGCTGATGGCGCTGGAGCGCAAGGGATTCCTGCGCCGTGACCCGCACCGCCCGCGCGCCTACGAGGTGCGCGGCTCCGACCAGGCCGCCTCCGTGCAGCCCACGGACACCGCCGGCAAGCCCGCCGCGTCGTACGTCCCGCTCGTCGGACGCATCGCGGCCGGTGGCCCGATCCTCGCCGAGGAGTCCGTGGAGGACGTCTTCCCCCTGCCCCGCCAGCTGGTCGGTGACGGTGAGCTCTTCGTCCTGAAGGTCGTCGGCGACTCCATGATCGAGGCCGCCATCTGCGACGGCGACTGGGTCACGGTCCGCCGCCAGCCGGTCGCCGAGAACGGCGACATCGTGGCCGCGATGCTCGACGGCGAGGCCACCGTCAAGCGCTTCAAGCGCGAGGACGGCCACGTCTGGCTCCTCCCGCACAACTCGGCGTACGAGCCCATCCCCGGTGACGACGCGACCATCCTCGGCAAGGTGGTGGCCGTACTGCGTCGCGTCTGAGCGCCACGCCCGGCGGATCCCGCACGACTGCGGCCCGCCGCCCCGACCGGGCCCCGGAACCTCTGCGCCGGTTCCGGGGTCCTGCGCTGTCCGGGCTCGGTCAGCCGCCTTCCGTCTGCCGCGCCGCCGCGTCGATGGCGGCCAGCGACTTGCGCACCTGGTTACGGTCCGTGGTGAACCAGAAGTCGGGCAGGGACGCCTTCAGATAGCTCCCGTACCGGGCCGTGGCCAGCCGCTGGTCCAGGACCGCGACCACCCCCCGGTCGCCCGACGCCCGGACGAGGCGCCCCGCGCCCTGCGCCATGAGCAGCGCGGCATGCGTGGCGGCGACCGCCATGAATCCGTTGCCGCCGGCCTCCTCGACCGCCTTCTGGCGGGCGCTCATCAGCGGGTCGTCGGGCCGCGGGAACGGGATCTTGTCCATGACGACCAGCTGGCAGCTGGGGCCGGGCACGTCGACGCCCTGCCACAGGGACAGCGTGCCGAACAGACAGGTCTTCGGATCGGCGGCGAAGTTCTTGATCAGCTCGCCGAGCGTCTCCTCGCCCTGGAGGAGGATCGGGTACTCGGGGATGCGGGACCGCAGCTCCTCGGCGGCGAGCTGGGCCGCCCGCATCGAGGAGAACAGGCCCAGCGTGCGGCCGCCGGCCGCCTGGATGAGTTCCGTCAGCTCGTCGAGCATGTCTCCGCGGTCGCCGTCCCGCGCGGGACGCGCCAGATGCTTGGCGACGTACAGGATGCCCTGCCGGGGGTAGTCGAAGGGCGAGCCGACGTCGACCCCCTTCCACTGGGGCACGTCGTCGCCCTCCGTGCCCTCGGGAGCGAGACCGAGCGAGGCGCCGACACCGTTGAAATCGCCGCCCAGCTTCAGCGTCGCCGAGGTCAGCACGACGGAGCGGTCGGTGAAGAGCTTCTCGCGCAGCAGCCCCGACACGGACATGGGGGCCACGCGCAGAGAGGCGCCGCTGGGCCGGTAGGCGGCTCCGCCGCGGGGCTCGTGCCGCTCGTACCAGACGACGTCCCACTCGGAGCCGTGCGTGATGCGCTCCGCCACGTCGTGGACGGACTCCACCGAGGCCAGCGCCTGCTTGCGGACCGCGTCCTCGTCCTGCACGGACTTGTCCCGCGTGGTGCCGATCGCGGAGATGACCGTGCGGCAGGCGTCGCGCAGTGCCATCAGGGCGTAGCCGAGGTCCTCCGGGATCTCCTCGAGCCGGCCGGGCAGGGCCAGCTCCATCAGGCGCTCGAAGCCCTCCGCGGCCGTCTGGAGCTGGTCGGCGGCCTTCTCGTTGACGAGCTTCGCGGCCCGCCTGACCGCCCGGTTGACCTGGCCGGGAGTGAGTTCGCCCGTGGCCACGCCGGTGACCCGGGAGACCAGCTCGTGCGCCTCGTCGACGATCAGCACCTCGTGCTGCGGCAGCACCGGCGCGCCCTCGATGGCGTCGATCGCGAGCAGCGCGTGGTTGGTGACGACGACGTCGGAGAGCTTGGCGCGCTCCCGGGCCGTCTCCGCGAAGCACTCCGCGCCGTAGGCGCACTTCGAGGCGCCCAGGCACTCCCGCGAGGACACCGACACCTGCGACCAGGCGCGGTCGGAGACGCCGGGCGTGAGGTCGTCGCGGTCGCCGGTCTCCGTCTCGTCCGCCCAGTCCCGCATCCGCAGCAGGTCCTGCCCCAGCTTGCTGGTGGGCGCGGCGGCCTCGAACTGGTCGAACAGGCCCTCCTCCTCTTCCTGCGGAACGCCCTCGTGGAGGCGGTGCAGGCACAGGTAGTTCGACCGGCCCTTGAGCATCGCGAACTCCGGACGGCGGCGGAGCTGCGGATGCAGGGCGTCGACCGTGCGCGGCAGGTCCCGCTCCACGAGCTGGCGCTGCAGGGCCAGCGTCGCGGTGGCCACGACGACGCGCTCCCCGTGCGCCAGCGCGGGCACCAGGTAGCCGAGCGACTTGCCGGTGCCGGTGCCGGCCTGGACCAGCAGATGGGAGCCGTCGTCGATCGCTTCCGCGACGGCTTCGGCCATGGCCACCTGGCCGGGACGCTCCGTTCCGCCGACGGCGGCGACGGCGGCGTGCAGGAGTTCGGGGAGTGAGGGCTTCGTCATAGCGCGACCACCCTACGGCCCGGGACTGACAAACGGGTGACGGCGGCATGGAGCGGGGACGGAAGCGGCCGGGGTGACGAAGGGGGCAAGAGTGGGCTCCTAGGCGGGCGGGGACGGGTCGGGCGGGCCCGGGGGCACTGCTCGCGCACCGCGGTCCCGGACCATGAGGGCGGCTCGCTTGCCGGGCAGGTCGACCTCGGCGGCGAGCTGGAAGCCGGCGCTCCGGAAGGCCGCGACCGAGGGCGTGTTGCGCAGGTCGGGCTCGGCGAGGACGCGTGTGCAACCGGGCCGCCTGGCGAGGACGAGGCCGGCGACGGCTCTGATCAGGGTGGTGCCGAGGCCCCGCCCACGGTCGGCGTCCTCGCCGATGAGGAGGTGGACGCCCGTGTCGTGCGGCCGGACGGGACAGTAGCGGGCCAGCGGGTCGAGGTCGGCCCGGTAGATCTCCCAGTAGCTCACCGGCGCCCCCTCCAGCAGGCCGAGGCACGGAACGCTGCGTCCGTCGCCCTCGAGCTGGGCCCGCAGGTGCTCCTCGGTCACGCTCCGCGGCCCGGTCAGCTCCCAGTAGGCGGCGACGGCGGGGTCGTTCATCCAGCGGCTGATGAGCGCGGCGTCCTGTTCGAGCCGGACGGGCACCAGCTGGAACAGGCCCTCGGAGGTGGCGGTCGGGCCCCAGCCGGCGACGTGGTCGAGCAGGTCGTCGCCGGAGCGCGCGTCCGGGCCGGGGCCGGCCGGACGGCCCCGGAAGAGCGTGACGAACTCCTCGGGCAGGGGCAGGTCGAGGGTGTCGTCCTCGTCCTCGTCCGTGTCCGTTCCGGGCTCCGGGTCGGTACCGAGGGGGGCGGGGGCGGTACCGCCGTCGGCGCTCGCGTCGGTGGAGGCCACGGTGTCGCTCCTTTCGGGGGGCGGGGTCGGGCGTCGTCGGTGCTCAGGGGTGCAGGGGGTTGGTGATCGTGACGTAGACGGACTGGGTGTCGACCGGGCCGACGAGTTCGTCGAGGCCGTGCAGGCGGGTCAGCAGGTTGGCCTTGCAGCGCAGGACGGGTGAGTCGAGCAGGCGGGCGGGCAGCGTGCCGCGCAGCGGGGCCGGACCCGAGGCGAGCCGGGTGAGGAAGCGGCGGAAGGCGGCGAGCAGCAGCCGTTCGTCGGCGAGGTGCTGGGAGCCGAGGGCGCCGATGAGGCCGAACACGTTGTTGATGGCGAGGTAGTAGGCGAAGCGTTCGTCGGTGACCTCGTCGGGGACGAAGGTGTCGCTGCGGGTGCCGATGCCGGGCAGCCGTGCGTCGAGCTCCGCGCGGCGGGACTCGCGGAAGTAGTAGCCCTGGTTGTCGCGGTAGCGGCCGCCGGCGGGCCAGCCGTCGCCGTCCAGCAGGAGCAGCGTGTTCTGCTGGTGGGCCTCCAGGGCGATGCCGGCCTCCGCGTCCAGCCACAGCACGGGGTGGACGACGTGTTCGAGGTACCGCAGGAACCACTCGGCGGCGACCGCGCCGCGCGGCCGGCCGGTACGCCGGGCGAGGCGGGTGACGACCTCGCCGAGCCGGGAGGACGGGGCGGGGCCGCTGCCACCGGCCGCGTCGGCCGGCCGGGGCGGGCCGGGGGCGGCCAGTGCGGCGACGCAGGAGACGTCGTCCGCGGGCCGGAAGGGGTTGTGCCGGATGACGGCGTCGAGCCCCTGCACGGGCGTGCCGTCCGGTCCGTCGACGGCGATCCAGGCGGGGTCGCGGACGATGTCGAAGTCCGGGTGCGCGGCCTGCCACCGCCGGGACAGGCCGGCGCGCAGCAGACGGTGGACCTCGACGCCGCGGTGGAGTTCCTTGCGGAGGTTCTCGCGGCGGGAGTTGGTGATGTGCAGCGCCAGGGACAGCTTGAGCATGGCCGGCGCACCGCTTCGATGGACGGTCCGCAGGGACGACGTGGGGTACCAGCGGTCGCCGTGGGGCCCGAGGTCACGCAGCAGTCCGGCGTCCAGCAGGGCCTGTGTCCCGGGCCGGTGCCTGACCTCGCGGAACTGCCAGGGGTGCAGGGGCAGGGCCGCGTAGCCGTCGGGCAGGGCCAGGCCCGTCCCGGCGAGGCGTGCGGTGAGCCGGGGCGCGGCGACCGGGCGGCCCCGCTCGGTCCAGGCCGAGTCGGTGGCGAGCACGGAGGGCGCGACGGCCAGCCAGTGCAGCGGGAAGGAGCCGCGCAGTTCGGGTGAGTAGAGCCGGGCCTCGGCGTCGGTGAGCCCCTCGCGGCTCTTCGGGGTGGGGTGGAGGGGGTGCCCGAGGAGGAGGGCCTGTTCGGCGGCGAGGAAGAGGTCGGGGCCGTCGCCGGGGCGCTCGCCGCGGTCGCGGAGGAAGAGGGCGGTGCGGCGGGCGGAGTCGGCCACGCGCGCGACGAGGTCGGTGCCGTGGGTGCCCGCTTCCCCGGCCGTCTCCCTCGCGAGGAGCGCGGCGACCGTCACCGCGTCCACCGGGGGCGCGGACGCGGGCGCGCCGGTCAGGCGCGGGGGGCCGAAGCGGTGCCGGCCGGTCGGGGACCAGTAGCTGACGGGTACGAGCAGGGCGGTGCCGCTGGCGGGCAGCGGAATGCGCAGGGGCCCGTCGGCCGGCTCCGGCAGGCCGGCCTCACGGATCCAGCAGCGCAGCAGGTTCCCCACGGCGGCGGCCTGGGCGGCGTCGTGCGGGTCGGGACGGTCCGGGTCCGAGTGGCACGGGGGCGCCGGGACGGCGGCGGTGGCGGGCGGGGTGGCGGGCGCTGGGGTTGGGGTGGTGTGCAACGCGGGTCCTCGCTGAGGTGCTGTGTCGGGGGCGGCGTCGTGGGCGGTCGGGTTCAGCGCGGAGCGCCCGGCCCGTGGGACGGGCCGTGGCCCGTCCCGGGTGGCGGGGCCGCGGCCACCGCCTGGACCGCGTCGGCCAGCCGGTCCAGCACCGCCGTCGCCTGCTCCTCGGTGATGGTCAGCGGCGGCAGCAGCCGTACGACGCTCGCGAACGGGCCCGTGCGGTCCACGACGAGCCCGCGTCGCAGGCACTCCCGCTGCACGGCGGCGGCCGTCTCCGGGGCGGCGGGGCGGGCCTCGGTCGCGTCGGAGGCGGGGCCGCGCTCGCCGTCCGCCGCCACCAGCCCGATCCCGATCATCAGTCCCCGCCCGCGCACGTCACCGACGCAGGGGACCTCCTGGGCGAGCTCCCGCAGCCGGGCCAGCATCCGGGCACCGAGCGCGGCGGCGTGGTCGGCGAGCCGCTGGGTGCGGACGTGGGCGAGGGTGGCCGTGCCCGCGGCCAGGGCGAGTTGGTTGCCGCGGAAGGTGCCGGCGCCGGAGTCCCCCGCGAGCAGGTCCTCGTGGTGGACGACGGCGGCCAGCGGCAGGCCGCCGCCGATCGCCTTGGACAGGACGAGGACGTCGGGGGTGATCCCGCTGTGCTCCACGGCCCAGAGGGCTCCGGTCCGTCCGACTCCCGTCTCGGTCTCGTCGGCGATCAGCGGCACGGACCGCTCGGCCGTGATCCGCCGCATGCGCTGCATCCAGGCGTCGGGGGCGGGCTCCACCCCGTCCCCGACGTGCACTGGTTCGAGGATCAGCCCGGCGGGCGGTGCCTGCTCCGCCCGCCGGTCGTCGAGCACCGACTCGCCGTGGCGTGCGGCGGGCCCGGCGCCGCGCCCGCCGTCGGCGCCGGGCGGGCGGTGGTGGTCCCGCGGATACGGCAGGCGCACGATCCCCGCGCCGCCGGTGCCGCGGGGTGACGCGAACTCGTCACCGTCCGGGGCGTGGTGGGCGCCGGTGAAGGCGAGGACCCGGCTCCGCCCGGTGGCGGCGCAGACGAGTCCGACGGCGGCGGCGACCGCGTCCGTTCCGGCCGGACCGCAGAACCGCACGCGCGCGTGGTCGGCCAGGCCGGGCGGCAGCGTGTGCAGCAACTCGGTGACGAAGGCGTCCTCCACCGGGGTGGTGAGGTTCATGACCTGCAACGGGGCCCCCGAGTCGAGCACCTTGCGGACGGCCTCCAGCACGACGGGGTGGTTGTGTCCCAGGGCCAGCGTCCCGGCGCCCGAGACGCAGTCCAGGTAACGCCGGCCGTCCGCGCCCTCGATGGTGAGGCCCCGGGCCCGGACCGGCACGATCGGCAGGGCGCGCGCGTAGGCACGGGCGGCGGACTCGCGCGCCGGCTGTCGCTTCGGGGCGCCCCCGGACACGGCGCGCGCCCGAGCGGCCCCCTCACTCTCGGGGCGCCGTCCGGCCTGCCCGCACTCGGCCGCCGACTCCCCGTACGCGGTCTCCGCCACGGCTTTCCGTCCTCCCGCTGTCCGGAGGCGAGCGCGTCCCGTGTCGCCTCGTCGCCGCCCTGGTCACGGGGACCGCGTCCGGACAGCAGGCCCCTCACCGCTACCAACCCCGGGCCGTTCACCGGGTTACGGGTTGTCCCAAGATCCTTGCCGTGACGTAACCGTTGCCGTTCCGTCGGAACTCCCCCACAGCGACCGCATAGTGTGTGGTGCCGTTCCAGGACGCCGTGCGGACCGCGCGGACCCTGCCCGGGTCCGGCGGCAAGTACGGCCGCGGCACCACTCGTTCACAGCTGGGGGAGTCAACACCATGCGATCCATACGGCCGTCGTTCAGCACGCGCGGGCACAGAGGCGGGCGGCGCAGAACCTCCTCCCTGCCGGCCGCCGTAGCACTCGTCTCCGCACTCGTGCTCACCGCCACCGCCTGTGAGTCGGGGGACGACGAGGCGGGCGGCGACGCCTCCGCGTCCGTGGCGGACGGCGGCAACGGCGAGATCCGGATCCCGGACCACATCAAGGACAAGCTCAAGGAACACGGGATCGACGTCGACGAGTGGAAGAACGGCGCCTGGAAGAACTGGAACAAGGACGACTGGCTGCGCGAGGCGCAGGACTTCGTCAACCCGATCATCGAGGACCTCTGGGACCCGGACCGCATGCGGGAGGCCGAGGAGCCGGACCAGGAGGTCGACGACAGCGACCTCTCCGGTGACCAGGGAGTCACCGACCCGGAGCCGCAGCCGGTCCAGGCCGTGGCCGTGCCGCCGTCGTACCACGAGAACGCCGCCACGGCCGGCAAGGTGCTCTTCGACGCCCCCGGGGGCACCATGGTCTGCTCTGCGACGGTCGTGAAGGACCCGGCCCATCCCGGCAAGTCGAACCTGGTGTGGACGGCGGGCCACTGCGTGCACGCGGGCAAGAAGGGCGGCTGGTACCGCAACATCGCCTTCGTGCCGTCGTACAACGACGCCGGCAAGTCGAACGCCGAGCTGGAGGGCGCGACGAAGGAGGAGGTCGCTCCCTACGGCGTCTGGTGGGGTGACTGGGCGCAGACCTCGGACCAGTGGATCGAGCAGGGCGGTGCGACGGGCGGCGACGGCGCCTCGTACGACTTCGCGGTCATCCACGTGACGCCCGAGAAGGGCGGTGACGGCAAGTCGCTGGAGGAGACGGTCGGAGCCGCGCTGCCGGTGGACTTCAAGGCGCCCGCCGTGCCGGAGGTCACGAGCATCACCGCGACCGGTTACCCGGCCGCGCCGCCGTACGACGGACAGAAGCTGTTCCAGTGCTCGGACAAGCCGGGCCGGCTGTCGCTGACCGCCACGGATCCGACGATGTACCGCATCGGCTGCACCATGACCGGCGGTTCGTCCGGCGGCGGCTGGGTCGCGGCGGGCTCCGACGGCAAGCCCGCGCTCGTGTCCAACACCTCGATCGGCCCGGTGACGGCCGGCTGGCTGGCCGGTCCGCGGCTGGGCCAGGAGGCCAAGGGCGTGTACGACGCGGTCAGCGGCAAGTTCGCCGGTCAGTGACCGGACGCTGAGCACACGGCGCGGTGGGGTGCGCCGGGCGGACGCCGGCACCCCACCGCGTTTTCCATGCGGTTCGTACGTTCCGACGGGGGTCATCCCAACCATGCGTTCCACACCTGTGCCCGCCGCGTCACGAGGCGGGCGGCGGCGCCCCGCACTCGCCGCCGCCGGGCTGGCCGCCGCTCTGGCGCTCACCGCGACCGCCTGCGGCGGTTCCGGCGAGGACGGGGCCGACGCCCGGCCGGGCGGCGGCACTTCCCGGGCGGCCGGCACCGGAGGCGACGGCCGGGCCGGGATTCCGGCCGGCCTCGCGGACCGGCTCAGGAAACACGGCATCGACGTCGACGACTGGGAGGACGGGGGCTGGAAGGACTGGGACCGGGACAAGTGGCTCAGTGCGGCCGAGGACTTCGTCAACCCGATGATCGAAGGCCTGTGGAAACCGGACCGGATGAAGTCCGCGAAGGAGGCCGACAAGACGGTCACCACCAAGGACGCAGCCGCCGGGCAGGGCGTCAGCGATCCCGAGCCGGCGCCCGTCGAGGCCCAGGCCGAGAAGCGGCCGTACCACGAGAACGCCGCACCGGTCGGCAAGGTCTTCTTCGACTCGCCCGAGGGCCCGATGGTCTGCTCCGGCACCGTCGTCACGGACGTGAACCACCCGGGGAAGTCCAACCTCGTGTGGACGGCCGGCCACTGCGTGCACGCGGGCGGCAGCGGCGGCTGGTACCGCAACATCGCCTTCGTGCCGTCGTACAACGACCTCGGCAAGTCGGAGGCGGAACTGGCCGACGCGTCGTCCGTCGAGATGGCGCCGTACGGCACCTGGTGGGCCGACTGGGCCTCGACCACGCACCAGTGGATCCAGGACGGTTCGGAGACGGGCGGTGACGGGGCCGCGTACGACTACTCGGTGCTGCACGTGACGCCGGAGCAGGGCGGCAAGTCGCTGGAGGAGACGGTGGGAGCCGCGCTGGACGTGGACTTCTCCGCCCCGTCGGCGGACGAGGCCGGCAGCATGGGGGCCTGGGGCTACCCGGCCGCACCGCCGTACAACGGCCTGGAGATGTTCAAGTGCGTCGACCGGCCCGGCCGGCTGTCGCTGAGCCCGTCGCTGCCGGCGATGTACCGCATCGGGTGCACCATGACCGGCGGTTCGTCCGGCGGCGGATGGTTCCGGGTGGTGGACGGCGAGACCAGACTGGTCTCGAACACCTCGATCGGTCCGCTGGACAACACCTGGCTCGCGGGACCGCGGCTGGGTCCGCAGGCCGAGGCGATGTACCAGAAGATGAGCAGGGCCTACGGCGGTCAGTGATCCTCACGGACCCGATCCGCACGGACCGAGGGCCCGTCTCCCGCACCGGCGGAAGACGGGCCCTCGGTCGTCACGGCTCTCAGGCGAGCGGCGCCGGAGCGTACGGCGTGAGTTCCGCCGCCAGCTCCTCGTGCACCCGGACCTTGAGCAGGGTGCCCTCCGGGGTGTGCTCCTCGGAGATCACCTCGCCCTCGTCGTGGGCGCGGGCGACCAGCTTGCCGCGGGTGTACGGCACCAGCGCCTCGATCTCGACCGACGGGCGCGGCAGCTCGCTGTCGATCAGCGCGAGCAGCTCGTCGATGTTCTGCCCGGTGCGGGCCGAGACGGCGATGGACCGCTTCTCGATCCGCATCAGCCGCTGGAGCGTCAGCGGGTCGGCCATGTCGGCCTTGTTGATCACGACGATCTCGGGCACGTCGGTGGCGCCGACGTCCCTGATCACCTCGCGCACGGCGGCCAGCTGCTCCTCCGGGGTCGGGTGCGAACCGTCCACCACGTGCAGGATCAGGTCGGAGTCGCCGACCTCCTCCATCGTGGAGCGGAACGCCTCGACCAGGTGGTGCGGCAGGTGCCGGACGAATCCGACGGTGTCCGCCAGGGTGTACAGCCGGCCGCTCGGGGTCTCCGCACGGCGCACGGTCGGGTCGAGGGTGGCGAACAGCGCGTTCTCCACCAGCACGCCCGCGCCGGTGAGGCGGTTGAGCAGCGAGGACTTGCCGGCGTTGGTGTAGCCCGCGATGGCCACGGACGGCACCTTGTTGCGCCGGCGTTCCTGGCGCTTGATCTCGCGGCCGGTCTTCATCTCCGCGATCTCCCGGCGCATCTTCGCCATCTTCTCGCGGATCCGGCGCCGGTCCGTCTCGATCTTGGTCTCACCGGGGCCGCGGGTGGCGAGGCCGCCGCCCTTGCCGCCGCCCATCTGCCGGGACAGCGACTGACCCCAGCCGCGCAGCCGCGGCAGCATGTACTGCATCTGCGCGAGCGCGACCTGCGCCTTGCCCTCACGGGACTTGGCGTGCTGGGCGAAGATGTCCAGGATCAGGGCCGTGCGGTCGATGACCTTGACCTTGACGACGTCCTCGAGGTGGATCAGCTGGCCCGGGCTGAGCTCACCGTCGCAGATGACTGTGTCCGCGCCCGTCTCGAGGACGACGTCCCGCAGCTCCTGGGCCTTGCCGGAGCCGATGTAGGTGGCCGCGTCGGGCTTGTCCCGGCGCTGGATCACGCCGTCGAGCACGAGCGCGCCCGCGGTCTCGGCGAGGGCTGCAAGTTCCGCGAGGGAGTTCTCCGCGTCCTGCACGGTCCCCGTGGTCCAGACGCCGACGAGGACGACCCGCTCCAGGCGGAGCTGGCGGTACTCGACCTCGGTGACGTCCTCGAGCTCGGTGGACAGGCCCGCCACCCGGCGCAGAGCCGCGCGGTCGGAGCGGTCGAACTGCTCGCCGTCCCATTCCGAGTCGATCTCGTGGCTCCAGGCGACGTCCTCTTCCATCAGGGCATCGGCCCGAAGGCCCTCGGGGTAGGTCTGCGCGAGACGCTTGGTGTCCTGGGAGGGGGAAGAAGAGGAGGTCATTGGATCCTTACGTAGCTGGGAAACCTGTCGTGCGACGCTGATACCGCCGCACTCTGCACAACGCGCGAGCCGCCGGGGAGATTCCCGCGGCCCGTGTCGCGCCGTCCCGAAGATGGTCGCACGGCACGGGACGTCTCGTCACCGGCTTATTCCCCGCGGGCCTTGCCGGTGGGGCCTGCCGGTGCCTTGCCGGCCGCCGTCGGCCGCCAGTCGGGGTGGCCGGGCATCGGCGGGGTCTTCGCGCCGTACAGCCAGCCCTTCAGGAAGCCGCCCAGGTCACGGCCGGCGATCTCGGAGGCGAGGCGCACGAAGTCCCCGGTCGTCGCCGAGCGGTCCCGGTACCTGACGACCCACTCCCGTTCGAGGCGTTCGAAGGCCGGGGTGCCGATCTCCTGGCGCAGGGCGTAGAGCACGAGCGCGGCGCCGTCGTAGACGTTGGCCCGGAAGATGCCGATCTTGCTGCCCTTCTTCGGCGGCTCGGGCGCGGCCGGCGGGCCGCCCGCCGCGCGCCAGCGGTCGGAGGCGCCGTAGGCGGCCTTCATCCTGGACTCGAGGGGCCGGTCCGCCTTCTCCTCGGCGTACAGGGCCTCGTACCAGGTGGCGTGCCCTTCGTTGAGCCAGAGGTCGGACCAGGAGTGCGGGCTGACGCTGTCGCCGAACCACTGGTGGGACAGCTCGTGCACCATGATCGACTCGACGTACCAGCGGGGGTAGGCGGAGTCGCCGAACAGCTCCCGCTCGAAGAGGGACAGCGTCTGGGTCTCGAGTTCGAAGCCGGTGGTGGCGTCGGCCATGAGCACGCCGTAGGTCTCGAACGGGTAGCGCCCGGCCTTGCCCTCCATCCAGGCGATCTGGCCGGGGGTCTTCCTCAGCCAGGGTTCGAGTGCCGCGCGGTGCTCCGTGGGGACGACGTCGCGGACGGGCAGTCCGTGCGGGCCGGCGCGGTGCAGCACGGTGGAGCGGCCGATGGAGACCTGGGCCAGTTCGGTCGCCATGGGGTGAGCGGTCCGGTACGTCCAGGTGGTCGTCGCGCCGGCCCGGTGCACGGCGGCCGGCAGTCCGTTGGCCACCGCCGTGAGCCCGTCGGGGGCGGTGACCCGGATGGTGAAGCGGGCCTTGTCGGAGGGGTGGTCGTTGCAGGGGAACACCAGGTGGGCGACGTCGGCCTGGTTGGCCATGGCGAGCCCGTCCGCGGTGCGCACCCAGCCGCCCGGCCGGTCCCCGGGGTCCTTGGGGTCGCTGGTGTGCCGCACGGTGATCCGCGTCCGCTCGCCCCGGTCGAGCGGCTCCTCGGGGGTGACGACGAGGTCCTCGCCGGCCGTGGCGAAGCCGGCGGGTTCGCCGTCGACCTCGACCGACTCGACCTTCCCGTGGGCGAAGTCGAGGTTGACCCGGTCCAGGTCGGCGGTCGTCCGGGCGTCGATGGTGGTGACGGCCCGCAGGGGCTCGCTGTTGCTTCCGGCGTACGTGAAGGACAGGTCGTACGCGGTCACGTCGTACCCGGGGTTGCCCAGGTGCGGGAAGAGGCGGTCGCCGACGCCGAGCGGGGCGGGCGGGGCGCTCGCGGCGACCAGGCAGACGGAGACGGCCGAGGCAAGCAGCGCCGCGGCCCGGAGCCGGCGGCGGTTTCGCGTGCGGGTGCGGGGACGGGCAGCCCGGAAGTGAGGGGTGTGCGGCATCCCCCACGGCTATCAGCGCGCGTGTGCGCCGCGGCGACGGCGCGCGCCCGGAGCACCCGAATGGACACGCCGCTCCGGTGCGTCCGCCCGGGCCGCTCCGGCCTCAGGCGCCCGTCGGCTGCGGCTGGGCCCTGCTCACGTCGTAGACACCGGCCACGTCGCGCATCGCGCGCATCAGGGAGGGCAGCCGGGCGGCGTCGGGCAGCAGCACGGTGTAGGTGTGGCGGACGCGCTGCCGGTCGGGGGGCTCGACGGTTGCGGAGACGATCTCGGCGCCCTCGAGGGCCATGGCCTCGGTGAGGTCGGCCAGCAGGTGCGGCCGGCCGAACGATTCGGCGAGCAGCGTGACCCGGCACTCGCTGGTCTCGCCCCAGTGCACGCCGACCTCCGGGCGTCCCCCGCTCTTCATGCGCGCCACCACGGCGCACTCCGCGCGGTGCACGGTCACCACTCCCCCGCGCACGGCGAAGCCGGTGATCTCGTCGGGCGGTACGGGGGTGCAGCAGCGGGCCAGCCGTACGGTCGCGCCGGGCCGGTCGACGAGCACGTCGGCGGGCTCGGGGCGGGTCGCCGGTCCGCCGGCCGTCGGGCGGGGGGCGGGCTCGTCCGCCACCGGCGCCGGGGCGGCCGCCCGGCCGTGGGCGGCGTCCTCGGTGTCGGCGGGCGCCGGCCGGGCCGCGAGCCGGCGCTGGATGGCGATCCGGGCGGCGGGGGTGTGGGCGTGCTCCAGCCATTCCCGGGAGGGCTCGGAGGCGGGGTCCTGCCCCATCAGGAGCTGCACGGTGTCGCCGTCGCGGAGCACGGTGCTCATGGTCGCGAGGCGGCCGTTGACGTAGGCGCCCATGGCCGCGTGCGCGTCCTCGCCGTACTGGGCGTACGCAGCGTCCACGCAGGTCGCGCCCTCGGGCAGGCCGAGGGTGCCGCCGTCGGGGCGGAAGACGGTGATCTCGCGGTCCTGGGCGAGGTCCTCGCGCAGGGTGGACCAGAAGGTGTCGGGGTCGGGGGCGCCCCGCTGCCAGTCGAGCAGCCGGGACAGCCAGCCGGGCCGGGTGGGGTCGGCGCGCTCGCCGTCGCCCGCGCCCTGTTCCTCCGGCGGTGTGGCGTAGGGGTTGCCGAGCGCGACGACACCTGCCTCGGCGACCTTGTGCATCTGGTGGGTGCGGATGAGGACCTCGACGACCTGTCCGTCCTGTGCGCGGGCCACGGCGGTGTGCAGCGACTGGTACAGGTTGAACTTGGGTACGGCGATGAAGTCCTTGAACTCGGAGACGACGGGCGTCATGCACGTGTGCAGTTCGCCGAGGACGGCGTAACAGTCGGCGTCCTCCTGGACGAGGACCAGCAGGCGGCCGAAGTCGGCGCCGGAGAGCGGGCCGCGTTTGCGGGAGACGCGGTGCACGGAGACGAAGTGCCGGGGCCGGATGAGGACCTCGGCGGTGATGCCGGCGTCGCGGAGCACCTTGCGCACCTCGTCGGCGACGGCGGCGAGCGGGTCGTCCGCGCGGGCCGCGTTCTCGGCGATCAGCTCACGCGTGTGCGCGTGCTCCTCGGGGTGCAGCACCGCGAAGACGAGGTCCTCGAGCTCCGACTTGAGCGCCTGGACGCCGAGCCGTTCGGCGAGCGGGATGAGGACGTCCCGGGTGACCCTGGCGATGCGCTCCTGTTTCTCCTGGCGCATGACGCCGAGGGTGCGCATGTTGTGCAGCCGGTCGGCGAGTTTGATCGACATCACGCGGACGTCGTTGCCGGTGGCGACGAGCATCTTGCGGAAGGTCTCGGGCTCGGCGGCGGCGCCGTAGTCGACCTTCTCCAGTTTGGTGACGCCGTCGACGAGGTAGCGGACCTCGGCGCCGAACTGTGCGCCGACCTGGTCCAGTGTCACGTCCGTGTCCTCGACGGTGTCGTGGAGCAGGGAGGCGGTCAGGGTCGTGGTCTCCGCGCCGAGTTCGGCGAGGATCAGGGTCACGGCGAGCGGGTGGGTGATGTACGGCTCGCCGCTCTTGCGCATCTGGCCGCGGTGCGAGGACTCGGCCAGCAGGTAGGCGCGGCGCAGGGGGTCCAGGTCGGCGTCGGGATGGTGGGCGCGGTGGGCCTCGACGACGTGGCCGATCGCGTCGGGCAGCCGGCCGCGCGAGGCGGAGCCGAGGAGCGCGGCGCGGCCGAGGCGGCGCAGGTCGATCCGGGGCCTGGCCTTCCTGCGGGGCGCCGCCGGGGTGCCGGCGCCGGTGGCCGGCGGCGTCACAGGGCCTGGGCTCGCGGGATTCACGGCCTCCGCATTCATGGGCACCTCCGGCTGCACGGACCGGCGGACGGGGTGCCCCAGGGCGGACACGGCTCAGGGGATGGCATCGATCCCCCGTCCGGGCCGGTGCTTGATGCTATCGAGCCGATCACGTACCGCCGACCGCCTCTCGCCGAGCGTGAAACGGATCACCCATTCGAGCGAAGGCCCGAGGGTTTACGTTTTCGCACTGAGTGTCTTGGACCGGGCTGTGGTTCAGGTCAGGACCTCCTCCAGCCACGTCGCGTCGATGCCGCCCTCGGCCACGATCACCGCGGGGCCGGTCATCTCGATCTCGCCGTCGGGCCGTTCGGTGATCACCAGGGTGCCGCCGGGCACGTCGACGGTGTACGTCACCGGGGTGCCGGTGACCGCCGGGTCGGCACCGTCCCTGCGGGCGGTGGCGACGGCGACGGCACAGGCGCCGGTGCCGCAGCTACGGGTCTCCCCGGAGCCGCGCTCGTGCACGCGCATCGCCACGTGACGGGGGCCCCGGTCGACCACGAACTCGACGTTCACCCCGTCCGGGTAGGCCTCGGCCGGCCGGTACGGCGGCGGGTCGTACAGGGTGCCCGCGTGCGCCAGGTCGGCGACGAAGGCCACGGCGTGCGGATTGCCCATGTTCACGTTCCGCGCGGGCCAGCTGCGCTCCCCGACACTCACCTCGACGTCGCCCACGGGCAGCAGCGCCCGGCCCATGCCGACGGTGACGTCACCGTTCTTGGCCAGGTGCACCCGCTTCACGCCCCCTCGGGTGGCGACGGCGAGGTCGCCCTCGGTGACGTGGCCGGCGTGCTGGAGGTAGCGCGCGAAGACCCGCACGCCGTTGCCGCACATCTCGGCGACCGAACCGTCGCCGTTGCGGTAGTCCATGAACCACTCCGCCTCGGCCGCCATGTCCTTGGCCTCGGGGTGCTCCGCGGACCGCACCACGTGCAGCAGTCCGTCACCGCCGATGCCCGCGCGGCGGTCGCACAGGGCGGCGACGGCGGCGGGCGGCAGGTCGACGGCGTTCTCCGGGTCCGGGACGATCACGAAGTCGTTCTCGGTGCCGTGACCCTTGAGGAAGGCGATCCGCGTGCTCATCCCTCGATCGTACGGCTTACCCGCGGCACGACGACGGGCGCTCCGGTGTCCGGGACGGCAGCGCCCGAGCGCACGGGTCCGTACGCGCTCCGGGGGCCGTCCGCCGGCGTGCGGCGCGGGCCCTGAGGCGGGTGGTGTCAGCCGCGCAGGCGGGCGACCCGCCACACGGCCAGGACGACGACGGCGGCGACCGTCAGGACGTACCCGAGGATCACCCGCCAGTCGGCGCGGCGTCCCGAGCCGCGCTGCGGCAGGCCCGGCCAGGTGTGGCCGACCCGGCGGGCGGCCATCATGCCCCAGCCGGCCGCGCAGGAGCAGATCAGCAGCCCGAGCATGGCGATCACGGCCCCGCTGTCGCCGAAGTCGAAGGCGAGCGGGAAGGCGAACATCAGGGAGCCGAGGGCGGCCAGGCACACGATGGGGGCGAGCTGCCAGATCCGCAGCCGCCGCTGCGGACGCAGTTCGACCTCGACCTCGTCCCCGTACATCTCTTCGGGCAGGGGGCCGTCCTCGGCCACGCCGTCCGGCGCCTCGTCGGGACCGTCGGGGCTCAGGCGCGCTCCGTCCGGCTCCGCGTCGCCGTGGTCGGCGCTGCCGTGCTCGGTGCTCGGTGCGGTGTCACGAGGGCCGGCCTCCATCGCCACGCGCCCTCCCAACTAGGACTCACTCGGTCGATCGAAGCTCGATGATGGCACGGCGCCGATGGCCGCGATGACGGCCGGGGCGTCCCGATGCCATCACGTGATCAGGCTGTAACCGGTCGTTCGACCAACGACAGCGCGAGCCGCGGAAGTTCCCCGCGGTCCGCCACGGCCCCACTCAGCCAGTGCACCCGCGGGTCGCGCCTGAACCACGAATCCTGTCGGCGCGCGAAGCGCTTGGTGGCACGGACGGTCTCGGCCCGTGCCTCGTCCGTCGTGCACTCGCCGGCGAGCGCGGCGAGCACCTGCTGGTAGCCCAGGGCGCGCGACGCCGTACGCCCTTCGCGCAGCCCTCGCGCCTCCAGCGCCCGCACCTCGTCCACCAGACCGGCCTCCCACATCCGGTCGACGCGGCGCGCGATGCGCTCGTCCAGTTCGGGGCGGGCCACGTCGACGCCGATCTGCACGGTGTCGTAGACCGAGTCGTGGCCGGGGAGGTTGGCGGTGAACGGCTTGCCGGTGATCTCGATCACTTCCAGGGCCCGCACGATGCGGCGCCCGTTGCTCGGCAGGATCGCCTGCGCGGCCCCGGGGTCGGCGGCCGCGAGCCGGGCGTGCAGCGCACCGGGGCCGCGCAGCGCGAGCTCCTCCTCCAGCCGGGCCCTGACCTCGGGGTCGGTGCCGGGGAACTCGAGGTTGTCGACGGCGCCGCGGACGTACAGCCCCGAGCCGCCGACCAGGACGGGCCAGCGTCCCTCGGCCAGCAGCGCGTCGATCCGCTCCCGGGCGAGGCGCTGGTACTCGGCGACCGAGGCCGTGACGGTCACGTCCCAGATGTCGAGCAGGTGGTGCGGGACGCCGCCCCGCTCCTCGGGCGTCAGCTTGGCGGTGCCGATGTCCATCCCTCGGTAGAGCTGCATGGAGTCGGCGTTGACGACCTCGCCGCCGAGCCGCTGGGCCAGGAAGACGCCCAGATCGGACTTTCCGGCCGCGGTGGGACCGACGACGGCGATGACGCGGGGTGCGGGGGGTGCGCTGCTCACCGCCCCAGTCTCCCAAACCTCGCGGCCGGCCCTCGAACGAGTTACGTGACAGTGCGCAGCCGGGCTCGTTGCCCGTTGCGGGGTTCTCACCCCCGGTGCACCGGGGCCGTCGGTCCCGATCGCGCGAACGGACGCACCGGATGCCGCGGGATGCCGCCCGCACGAGTAACGTATGGAGTTGATATGGGCGTTTTTGAACGGATTTTTCGGAGGTCGAAGACCACGGAGGAGGCATCGGCCGCCGAGAGGCCGGCCGAGGCTCCGGCTTCCGGGAGCGCGACGGACGGGAAGCCGGACGACGCGAACGTTCCGGCCGCCACCGGGGAATCGGCGGCGGACACGGACACCGCGGAGGCCGCCGACTCCGAGAGCGTCGGCATTCCCAAGCAGCAGTCCGCGGAGGAGGCCGTCGACAACGAGGCCGACAAGGGCGCCCGCACCTGACCGCCCCGTGAGGGAAGGCGAACCATGGGTCTGCTGGACAACATGAAGGCCAAGCTGGGACCGGCGAAGGGCAAGGTCTCCGACCTCGCGCAGCAGCACGGGGGCAAGATCGACCGCGGTCTCGACAGGATGGCGAAGACCGTCGACGAGAAGACCAAGGGCAAGTACAGCGACCGGATCCAAGCGGGCACGGGCAAGGCCAAGGGCGCCATGGACCGACTCGCCCGCAAGGACGGTGACGCGGACACCGGCGGCACCCCGCCCGGGAGCACGCCTCCGGCCGGGCCACCGCCCGCGGGGCCGCCGCCGGCCTCCTGACCGTCCGCACGGGCGGACCCGGCGGCATGCCGGCCGGCACACGGACGGCCGCGGAACCGATCGGCTCCGCGGCCGTCCGCCGTCGTGTTCCCGGCCGGCCGCACCCGCCGCGCGGCCGGGGGCCTAGGACCAGGCGGCCGCCACGTATCCCACTCCGTACGGCGCGTCCTCGTACAGCAGCGCGCCGGTGAGGGCGGTGCCCTCGGCCGCGCCCGCGAGGACCTGCCAGGGCGCCCGCCCGGACACCTTCAGCTCGCGGGCCAGTGCGGCGTCCAGGGCCGCGAGTGCGGCCACGTCCGCCGTCCCCAGGGCACGCCCGGCCGCCGCGTCGAAGGGGGCCGCCCGCTCGTCCAGGTACCCGGGGGCCTTGAGGGTGCGGCAGGCGCTGGCGTCGCCGAGCACCAGCAGCGCGACCCGCGCCGCCCGCGCGGCGACGTCCCGGCCGACGGCCGCGCACCGCTCCGGGGGCAGGTGCTCGCCGACGCCGAGTCCCTCGACGGGGGCGTCGGCCCATCCGGTCCGGCGCAGCAGCCAGGCGCCCACGGCGAGGCCGTACGGCAGCTCGGGCGCGGGAGGCCGACCGGCGTCCGGAGTTTCGTCCGCGCCGAGGCACACGTCCAGGTCCACGCCGAAGCCCCGGAACGAGCCGCGTGTGCCCGCCGGGTAGGTCTCGGGCCCGGCGTCCCGCGTGGGGCCGACGACCACGAGCCGGTCGGGCCGGGCGGCGGCGAGCACGCCCAGCGCGTCCGTGCACGCGGCGCGCGCGGCGTCCAGCTCGGGTGCGGCACCCGCGGCGACCTCCGGCACGAGGAGCGGCGGGCAGGGGCAGACTGCGGCGGCGACAAGCATGATCGGCAGCGTAGCCCCGCGCCCCTGCGCGGGGCACCGCGCCCTGCGGTCAGTCGCAGCCGCAGCCGCTCGCCACGGCGGGCTGGGGCTCGGGCACGCCGATCCCGGGCAGGCCCAGCATGACGCCGACGGGCTTGGCCTGCTCGGCGGCGTTGCGCTTCTCCCAGGCGTCACCCGCACGCGTGCGGCGCACGCCGAGCACCGCGCCCTCGGCAAGGAGGTGGTGCGGGGCGGCGTAGGTGATCTCGACGGTCACCACGTCGCCGGGGCGGACTTCCTGCTCGGGCTTCGTGAAGTGCACGAGGCGGTTGTCGGGGGCACGGCCGGAGAGGCGGTGGGTGGTGCCGTCCTTGCGGCCCTCGCCCTCGGCGACCATCAGCTCCAGCGTGCGGCCGACCTGCTTCTTGTTCTCCTCCCAGGAGATCTCCTCCTGGAGGGCGACGAGGCGCTCGTACCGCTCCTGCACGACCTCCTTGGGGATCTGGTCGTCCATCTCGGCGGCCGGGGTGCCGGGGCGCTTGGAGTACTGGAAGGTGTACGCCTGGGCGAACCGGGCCTCGCGCACCACGTGCAGGGTCTGCTGGAAGTCCTCCTCGGTCTCGCCGGGGAAGCCCACGATGATGTCGGTGGTGATCGCCGCGTGCGGGATGGCGGCCCGCACCTTCTCGATGATCCCCAGGTAGCGGTCCTGCCGGTAGGAGCGGCGCATCGCCTTCAGCACCGGGTCCGAGCCGGACTGGAGCGGCATGTGCAGCTGCGGCATCGCGTTCGGCGTCTCGGCCATGGCGGCGATGACGTCGTCGGTGAAGTCACGCGGATGCGGGGAGGTGAAGCGGACGCGCTCCAGACCCTCGATGTTCCCGCAGGCGCGCAGCAGCTTGCTGAAGGCCTCGCGGTCGCCGATGTCGGAGCCGTACGCGTTCACGTTCTGGCCGAGCAGGGTGATCTCCGAGACACCCTCGGCGACCAGGGCCTCGACCTCGGCGAGGATGTCGCCGGGACGGCGGTCCTTCTCCTTGCCGCGCAGCGCCGGGACGATGCAGAAGGTGCAGGTGTTGTTGCAGCCGACGGAGATGGAGACCCAGGCCGCGTAGGCGCTCTCGCGCCGGGTGGGCAGCGTGGACGGGAACGCCTCCAGGGACTCGGCGATCTCGACCTGCGCCTCCTCCTGCACGCGGGCGCGCTCGAGCAGGACGGGCAGCTTGCCGATGTTGTGCGTGCCGAAGACGACGTCCACCCAGGGGGCGCGCTTCACGATGGTGTCGCGGTCCTTCTGCGCCAGGCAGCCGCCGACCGCGATCTGCATCCCGGGCCGGCTCGCCTTCTTCGGGGCGAGGTGTCCGAGGTTGCCGTACAGCTTGTTGTCGGCGTTCTCCCGCACGGCGCAGGTGTTGAAGACGACGACGTCCGCCTCGCCGTCGGAACCCTCGGGGGCGCGGACGTAGCCCGCGTCCTCCAGCAGCCCGGACAATCGCTCGGAGTCGTGGACGTTCATCTGGCACCCGTAGGTGCGTACTTCGTAGGTGCGCGTGCCGCCCACTGACTGGCTCCGGTCGATGCTGCTCATGGCACTAAGGGTAGGCGGTCCGCGACGGTGGCCCGGGCCGCCTGTGGACAACCGGGGTCAGGGCTGGTCAGGGCTGGTCAGGGCTCGATGAGGCCCGCGCGGATCGCGTAGCGGGTGAGTTCCAGGCGGTCGCGGACGCCCAGCTTCTGCAGCAGGTTCGCGCGGTGGCGTTCGACGGTCTTGGCGCTGATGAACAGCAGCTCGCCGATCTCCTTGGAGGTGTGGCCCTCGGCGACGAGCTTGAGGATCTCCTCCTCGCGTTCGGTGATGGGCCGCTCGGGCAGGCCTCCGCCGCTGTGCAGGCGGTCGAGGTAGGAGCGGACGAGGGCCCGCTCCGCGCCCGGGTAGATGAACGGCTCGTCGCGCACGGCCGCCCGGCATGCCTCGACCAGGTCGCGGTCGGCGACGGACTTGAGGACGTATCCGCAGGCCCCGGCCTTGAGGGCCTCGAAGAAGTACTGCTCGTTGTCGTACATGGTCAGGATGAGGATGCGCAGCCGCGGCAGGCGGCGGGAGAGTTCGCGGGCCGCCTGGAGGCCGGTCATGCGGGGCATGGCGACGTCCAGGACGGCGAGGTCGACCTCGGTGGCCCGCGCCGCCGCGACGGCCTCGGCGCCGTCCCCGGCCTCCGCGACGACCGTGAGGTCCGGTTCGCCGTCCAGGATGAGGCGCACTCCGCGGCGGACGAGGGTGTGGTCGTCGGCGAGCAGGACGCGGATGGGGGGCCGTGCGGACATCAGGTGCGGTCTCCGGTGCGGTCTTCGGCGCGGTCCGCTCCCGGGTCCGCGGTGGGGTCTTCGGCGCGGTCCGCGACCGGGTCCCCGGGCCGGCCGGCGGCCGGAGCGGGCGGGTCCCCGGCCGGAACCGGGACGCGTAGACGTACGTCGGTGCCCCCTCCGGGGGCGGGTTCGAAGTGGATCTCGGCTCCGATCAGCAGGGCCCGTTCGCGCATGCCCCGGATGCCGGCGCCCTCGGCGGTCGTGCCGAGACCGGTGCCGTTGTCACGGACGAGCAGTTCGATACCGCCGGGCAGCGGGCGCAGGGTGAGGCCGGCGCGGTCGGCGGCGGCGTGACGGGCGGTGTTGGTGAGGCCCTCCTGGGCGACCCGGTAGATCACGAGTTCCGCCTCCGGGGTGAGCGGGGGCAGGTCACCGGGGACGTGGTGGGCGACGGTGAGCCCGTGGTGGGTGAACTCGGCGGCGAGCGCGCGCAGGGCGCTGGCCAGACCGAGCTCCTCCAGGACGCCGGGGCGCAGCCGGCGCGCGATGCGGCGGATCTCGTCCAGACCGGCGCGGGTGGCCTCCTGGGCGAGAGTCACCTCCTCACGCAGCTCGCCCGGTACCCGGTCGGCGACCCGCTTGAGCTGGAGGAGGACGGCGGTGAGGGTCTGTCCGACCTCGTCGTGCAGTTCCCGGGCGATGCGGTGGCGCTCGCGTTCCTGGGCCTGCAGGGCGCGCCCGGCGCCGGCGGCGCGTTCGGCCTGGAGCCGGTCGAGCATCGTGTTGTACGTGGCGATCAGCTCGGCGGCCTCGGCCGGTCCGGCGACCTCCGGGCGGGTGCCGGGCACGAGCAGGTCGGCGGTGCTCATGGCACGGCCCAGCCGGTGCAGCGGGGTGAGTCCCAGCCGCAGGACGACGGCGTTGCCGGCCAGCAGGGCAGTGAGGCCGCCGAGCAGGATCAGGGCCTCGTGCGGCAGGACGGGCGTCGAGACGGTGACCGGTCCCAGCAGCAGCGCGGTGGCCGCGACCAGGCCCGCCGCGTTGAGAGAGAAGATCCGCCAGAACAGCGACACGGTCCGCTTTCCGCTCCTCCCGGCCCTCGCACGCAACACGGCCGGAACCAGTCTCGCCGTCCGGGACCGGCCGCGTATATCCGTCACGACACCCATACCGCCACCGTACGTGCGGGTGACAGCATGGCGAGGTCGCGAGCACGTCGGGTACGTGCGGAAAAGCGCAGCAAGACATGCAGGACGAATGAGGGGAAGACTCGTGTCCGCTCCACGCCTGAGGGCGACGCCGCTACCGGGTATCGGGGTGCAGTACGACCTGGTGACCCGTGAACACCGCCATCTGTCGGTGGTGGCGCACCGCGACGGCGCCCGCACTGTGAACGTGTACCGGGCCGACGATCCCGACTCCTGCGCCCACTCGCTCCGGCTCACCGGGCAGGAGGCGGGTGCGCTGATCGACACGCTGAAGCCGTCCCACCACAGCGCGAGCCTGCTGTACACGACCGATCTGGGGCTGGTCGCCGAGCGGATCGAGGTGTCCGCGACGTCCCGCTGGAACGGGCGGGTCCTGGGCGACACCCGGATGCGCACCGACACGGGCGCGTCGATCGTGGCCGTGCTGCGGCGGGCCGAGGCGATTCCGTCGCCGGCACCGGACTTCCGGCTGTCTGGTGGTGACATCCTGATCGTCATCGGCACCCGTGAGGGCGTCGACTCCGCCGCGGCGATACTCGGGCAGGAGTGAGCCTGTGCACTCCGCGGTTCTGCTGATCGAGTTCGGTTCCATCATCCTGGGGCTCGGGCTGCTCGGCCGGTTCGCCGGCCGCTACCGCCTGTCCCCCATCCCGCTGTACCTGCTGGCCGGCCTCGCCTTCGGGGAGGGCGGGCTGCTGCCCCTCGGCGCGAGCGAGGAGTTCGTGGCGACCGGCGCCGAGATCGGCGTCATCCTGCTGCTGCTGATGCTCGGCCTGGAGTACACGGCCGGTGACCTGGTCACCAATCTCAAGTCGCACTATCCCGCCGGTCTCGTCGACTGCGCGTTCAACGCGGTGCCCGGCGCGGTGGCCGCGCTGCTGCTGGGCTGGGGTCCGGTGGCCGCCGTTGTCCTGGCCGGCGTCACCTGGATCTCGTCGTCCGGCGTCATCGCGAAGGTCCTCGGCGACCTGGGCCGGGTCGGCAACCGAGAGACGCCGGTGATCCTGAGCGTGCTGGTCCTGGAGGACCTGGCGATGGCGGTGTACCTGCCGATCGTCACCGCGCTGGTGGCCGGCGCCGGGCTGATGACGGGCAGCATCACGCTGGCCGTCGCGCTCGCCGCCGCCGGGCTGGTCCTGTTCGTCGCTGTCCGCTACGGCCGGCTGATCTCCCGGTTCGTCTCCAGCGACGACCCGGAGAAGCTGCTGCTGGTGGTGCTGGGCCTGACGATCCTGGTCGCCGGCGTCGCCCAGCAGCTCCAGGTGTCGGCCGCGGTCGGGGCCTTCCTGGTGGGCATCGCGCTGTCCGGCGAGGTCGCGGAGGGCGCGCACACGCTGCTGAGCCCGCTGCGGGATCTGTTCGCCGCCGTCTTCTTCGTCTTCTTCGGACTGCATACCGACCCGGCCAGCATCCCGCCGGTACTGCTGCCGGCGCTGGCGCTGGCGCTGCTGACCGCCGTGACGAAGATCGCGACCGGGTACTGGGCGGCGCGGCGCGCCGGAATATCCGTCAAGGGCCGATGGCGCACGGGCGGCGCGCTGGTGGCCCGCGGCGAGTTCTCCATCGTCATCGCCGGACTGGCGGTGTCCGCCGGGATCGAGCCGTCCCTGGGCCCGCTGGCCACGGCGTACGTCCTCATCCTGGTCGTCCTCGGGCCCCTCACCGCCCGCTTCACCGAGCCGCTGGCGTCGCGCCTGTTCCGCCGCCGGAACGATCCCGACCGGCCCGCGGAGGTGACCGGGGAGACGCCGCGGGCCAGGGAGGCCGAGGCGTCGGTGGGCGACTGACCCGGCCGGCGTCAGGCGTCCGGCGTCACGTCCGGCGCCCCGGGCCGCCACCCCTGCCGGCGCAGTACGCCCGCCACGTCCGGGGCCTCGTAGTGGTCGCCCTTGAGCACCTTGCCGTCGGCTCTGCGGCTCACCCGGCCGTCGGGGCCCCGCTTGGTCATGTTGGAGCGGTGGACCTCGGCGATCACCGCGTCGAGGTCGATGCCGTGGACCAGGGCCGTGCCGTAGGCGACGTAGACCACGTCGGCCAGCTCGTGCGCGAGCCGGTCGAGCGGGCCGGTCACCGACACCTCGGCGACCTCCGCGGCCTCCTCGGCGAGCAGGGCGCCCCGCTGGGCGGCCAGGGCGGGCTCGACCTCCGTCGGCGTGCTGCGGGTGTCCAGGCCGAGGGCCAGGTGGAACGCGCGGACCAGGTCGGCGGGCGTGGAGCTGCTCATACCGACGACTGTAGCGAGCGGCGCCGGCACCGCCCCACGCCCGTGCGGCCCCGGGTGTGAGCCCGGCCCTGGTCAGCGGGGATGCGGACTGGCAGGATCGCGCGCATGTCCACGATGTTCTCCCGTGCCGGCGGCCGCCGGGCCCTCACCGGCGCGGCCGCCGGTGTCGTCGCCCTGGGGCTGCTGCTCTGGTGGCTGCTGCCCCTGGGCGAGAAGCCGCCGAGCGGGACGATCACGTTCAGCACGGGCACGCGCGCCGGGGTCTACCAGAAGTACGGCGAGCTGCTGCGCACCGAGCTGCGCAAGGACATGCCGGGTCTGAAGGTGCGGCTGATGACCAGTGCGGGCTCCCAGGAGAACGTCGAGCGGGTCGCGTCCGGGGAGGCCGACTTCACCATCGCCGCGGCCGACGCGGTGGAGACCTACAAGATCGCCGACCGGGCCGGCGCCGAGCAGCTGCGCGGTGTCACCCGGCTCTACGACGACTACGTACAGCTCGTCGTCCCGAACGGCTCGGACATCCGGTCCGTCGCCGATCTGCGGGGCAAGCGGGTGGCCGTCGGCCCGCTGAACTCGGGTGTGCGCCTGATCGCCACCCGGCTGCTGCGGGCCGTCGGCATCGATCCGGAGCGGGACATCACGCCCCGGCCGGACGGCATCGACACCGGTCCGGGCCGGCTGGGTCACGAGATCGACGCGTTCTTCTGGTCGGGCGGGCTGCCGACGGACGGCCTCAGGCAGATAGCCGAAACGTCCGCCTTCCGCTTCGTACCGATAGGCGACGATCTCGTCGCCAAGCTGCACGCGTCCGGCGGCGCGACCCGCTACTACCGCTCCACCAACATCCCGGAGTCGGCGTACCCCACGGTCCAGAACGGTGCCGTGGTGCCGACGATGGCGGTGTCCAACCTGCTGATCACGCGCGCGGACATGGATCCGCGGCTCACCGAATGGCTGACCAGGGCGGTCCTCGACAGCCGTGACGGCATCGGGGCGCACGTGCACTCCGCCCAACTGGTGGACCTGCGGACGGCGATCTACACGGACCCGCTGGAGCTGCACGAGGGCGCCCGGCGGTACTACCGGTCGGTGAAGCCCTAGGGCCGGCCTGGCCCCTTGCGCGCTCCCGACCTCGGCACCGTGACCGTCACGGTCAGTCCGTGCGGTTCGTGGGGGGCGAAGGAGATCTCGCCGTCGCCCGCCGCGAGCAGCGCCCTGCAGATGGACAGGCCGAGGCCCGAGCCCTTGATGTTCTGGTGCCGGCCGCTGCGCCAGAAGCGGTCGCCGACGCGGGCGAGCTCCTCGTCGGTCAGACCGGGCCCGTTGTCGGTGACCTCGACGGTGGTGGTGCTGCCGGTGGAGGTGACCGTGACGCCGACGGTCTCGCCGGCCGGCGTGAACTTCACCGCGTTGTCGATGACCGCGTCCAGTGCGCTGGACAGCGTCACCGGGTCGGCCCAGCCCGTGGTCGGCGGGCAGTCCCCCTCCAGCCGTACGCCCTTGGCCTCGGCTGTCGGTGACCAGGCGGCCAGCCGCTCGGCCGTCAGCGCGCCGATGTCGGTGACCTTGAGGTCGGCCTCGCTATGCTCGGCCAGCGCCAGGTCGAGCAGGTCGTCCAGGACGCGGGCGAGGCGCTTGCCCTCGGCCTGGACGGAGGCGATCTCCTCGTTGCCCTCGGGCAGTTCGAGTGCGAGCAGTTCGATGCGCAGCAGCAGCGCGGACAGGGGGTTGCGCAACTGGTGCGAGGCGTCCGCGACGAAGGCGCGCTGCTGCTCCAGCACGTCCTCGACGTGGTCGGCCATCTCGTTGAAGGACCTGGCCAGACGCCTGAGCTCGGGTGGTCCCCCGGAGGGCGCGACCCGGGACTTCAGCCGTCCGGTGGCGATGTCGTGGGTGGTGGCGTCGAGTACGCGCACCGGCCTGAGCACCCAGCCGGTCAGCCGGAGCGCGGCGCCCACGGCGAGCAGCATGGCGGCGATCTCGCCGGCCCCGATGACGAGCCAGCCGCGCAGGGTCCGGGAGCGCATCGCGTCGGTGGGCGAGTCGGTGACCACGACGGCGACGACGTCTCCGTCGCGGATGACCGGCGAGGCCACCACGAGCCGGCCGTCCTCCCAGGGCCACACCTGCTGCGGATCGTGGCTGCGGCGGCTGAGGAGCGCCTCGTCGAAGGCGTCGCGCACCTCGCCGGCCTGCGGGAGGAACCAGGTCGTCGGCGCGTTGGCCATGGGGATCTGGTTGCGGTAGAAGACGCCCGCCCGGATGTCGTAGACCTCGTAGTAGCTGGTGAGCTCGGTCTGCAGGGTCTCCTGGCGCTCGTCCGTCGTGGTCAGGCGGGAGCCGCCCGGGGCGGACTCGGTGACGAACTGGGCGAGCGCCGCGAAGCGTGCCGTGTCGTCGATGCGGTCGACGACGACGCGCTGCTGTTCGGCGCGGGCGACGCTTACGGCGAGCGGGACACCGAGGGCGAGCAGCACGGCCGCCATCAGGACGATGAGCAGCGGAAGCAGGCGTGTGCGCACCCGGCCCCGCTACGCGGTGGGGGCGACGAGGCGGTAACCGACGCCGCGCACGGTCTCGATGAGTGCCGGCATGCGCAGCTTGGACCGCAGGGAGGCGACGTGCACCTCCAGGGTGCGCCCGGTCCCCTCCCAGCTGGTGCGCCAGACCTCGCTGATGATCTGCTCCCGGCGGAAGACCACGCCGGGACGCTGCGCGAGCAGGGCGAGGAGGTCGAACTCCTTGCGGGTGAGCTGGACGGCCGCCCCGTCGACGCTGACCTGGCGGGTCGGCAGTTCGATGTGCACGGCGCCCAGGCGCACCACGGCCTCGGCGGTGCCCGGAACGTCCTCGTGGGCGGTGCGCCGGCTGACGGCGTGGATGCGGGCGAGCAGCTCGCCGGTGTCGTACGGCTTGACCACGTAGTCGTCGGCGCCGAGGTTGAGGCCGTGGATGCGGGAGCGGACGTCGGAGCGGGCGGTGACCATGATCACGGGGGTGGCGGTGCGCTTGCGGATCTTGCCGCAGACCTCGTAGCCGTCCTGGTCGGGCAGGCCGAGGTCGAGCAGGACGACGCCGAAGCAGTCGCCCTCGGGGACGAGCGCCTGGAGCGCCTCCTCGCCGTTGCGCGCATGGGTGACGTCGAAGCCGTGCCGGGCAAGGACCGCGGACAGCGCGGCCGCGACGTGGTTGTCGTCCTCGACGAGCAGCAGTCTCATCCGGGCCTCCTTCGGTTCATCGGCCGTACGATCGGGGCGGGTACAACAGGGCGGGTACGTCGGAACGGGTGGACGGCGTGTGCGCGACGTGTGCACGCGCGCGCGTGCCCAGTGCAGTGACGCCGATGGAGGGCCGCGGCGTCAAGAGGCTTCCGGCCGCAGTCGCCCGAAGTTATCCGGCCGATATGTGCCCTGGTCGCCCGAGCTACGACGGGTGTCCGATTGCTATCGGATCGTGATGCTCAGATTCCCCTCAGATGTAGAGACGCAGGTCGTTCGGCGTTACTACTGTCCTCCGAAACCGAGGAGGACGGAGCCCGAAAGCGATGACCGAAGTATCGGTGGCCAAGGAAGACGTGGCCGCGACCGGCGAACTGGTCGTGCTGAGCAATGTCAACAAGCACTTCGGCGCGCTGCACGTGCTCCAGGACATCGACCTGACGATCACCCGCGGCGAGGTCGTCGTGGTCATCGGGCCCTCCGGGTCCGGTAAGTCCACACTGTGCCGCACCATCAACCGCCTGGAGACCATCGACTCGGGCGCGATCACGATCGACGGCAAGCCGCTGCCCGCCGAGGGCAGGGAGCTGGCCCGGCTGCGCGCCGACGTCGGCATGGTCTTCCAGTCGTTCAACCTGTTCGCGCACAAGACCGTGCTCGAGAACGTCACGCTGGGCCAGGTCAAGGTCCGCAAGGTCGACGCCGAGAAGGCCGAGGAGAAGGCCCGGGCCCTGCTCGACCGGGTCGGCGTGGGCGCCCAGGCGGACAAGTACCCGGCCCAGCTCTCCGGCGGTCAGCAGCAGCGTGTCGCCATCGCGCGCGCCCTGGCCATGGACCCGAAGGTCATGCTCTTCGACGAGCCGACGTCGGCTCTCGACCCCGAGATGATCAACGAGGTCCTCGAGGTCATGCGGCAGCTCGCCCAGGACGGCATGACCATGATCGTGGTCACGCACGAGATGGGGTTCGCCCGGTCCGCCGCCAACCGCGTGGTGTTCATGGCGGACGGCCGCATCGTCGAAGAGGCCGCGCCGGAGCAGTTCTTCAGCAACCCGCGCAGCGACCGTGCCAAGGACTTCCTGTCGAAGATCCTCCATCACTGACGCTCCTGGCCCGGCGCCGGCGAACCGCGTCGCCGTTCGTCTCGCCACCCGCCCCTGATGGCCCGCATCTGATCGTTTGATCCTCTGATCGTCCGATCGCAGTTCGATCACAGCCAAAGGATGTTCACCATGAAGCTCCGCAAGGTCACCGCCGCCTCGGCCGCCGTCCTCGCCCTCGCCCTGTCCGCCACCGCGTGCGGCGGCGACGACAGCGACGACAACGGTTCCGGTGGTGGCAAGAAGATCACCATCGGCATCAAGTTCGACCAGCCGGGCCTCGGCCAGAAGACCCCGGACGGCTACGCCGGCTTCGACGTCGACGTCGCCACGTACGTCGCGAAGAAGCTCGGCTACACCGAGGACCAGATCGAGTGGAAGGAGTCGAAGAGCGCCGACCGCGAGACCATGCTGCAGCGCGGTGACGTCGACTTCATCGCCGCCACCTACTCGATCACGCCGGAGCGCCAGGAGAAGGTCGACTTCGCCGGCCCCTACCTGCTCGCCCACCAGGACGTGCTGCTCCGCGCCGACGACGACAAGATCAAGGCGCCGCAGGACCTCAACGACGCCAAGCTCTGCTCGGTCACCGGCTCGACCTCGGCCCAGAACGTCAAGAAGAAGCTGGCCCCCGATGCCCAGCTGCAGAACCTGCCGACGTACTCCGCCTGCCTGAACGGTCTCCAGACCGGCGCCCTCGACGCGCTGACCACGGACGACTCGATCCTCGCCGGCTACGCCTCCCAGTCGCAGTTCAAGGGCAAGTTCAAGCTCGGCGCCTTCAAGATGACCAACGAGAACTACGGCATCGGCGTCAAGAAGGGCAGCGACCTCAAGGACAAGATCAACAAGGCCCTCGAGGAGATGGTGGCCGACAAGTCCTGGCAGAAGGCCGTGGACACCAACCTCGGCCCGGCCAACTACAAGAACGAGCCCGCGCCGAAGATCGGCGACATCAAGAGCTGAAGCAGCGCCTGACAGGGTGCGCCGCCCTCCGGAAGGGGCGGCGCACCGGGGCGGGCTTCCCTACACGCGAAAGCGCGGGAGATCGTGTTCGACTTTCTTGAGGATTACGACCTGCTGGGAGCCTTCTGGACGACGGTGCAGCTCGCTGCGCTCTCGGCCGTCGGCTCCCTGATCTGGGGCACCGTACTGGCCGCCATGCGGGTGGGCCCGGTGCCGCTGATGCGCGGCTTCGGGACCGCGTACGTGAACATCGTGCGGAACATTCCCCTGACCGTCATCATCCTGTTCGCGTCACTGGGCCTGAACCAGACCCTGGGCATCAGCCTCGGCTCCGACGACATCGAGACGATCAACTTCCGGCTCGCGGTCCTCGGCCTGATCCTCTACACCTCGTCCTTCGTGTGCGAGGCGCTGCGCTCCGGCATCAACACGGTGCCGGTGGGGCAGGCGGAGGCGGCGCGGGCGATCGGTCTGAGCTTCGGCCAGGTGCTCCGGCTCGTGGTGCTGCCGCAGGCGTTCCGCTCGTCCGTCGTTCCCCTGGCGAACGTCCTGATCGCCCTCATCAAGAACACCACGGTGGCCGCCGCCATCGGTGTCGCCGAGGCGGCGCTTCTGATGAAGGAGATGATCGAGAACGAGGCGCAGCTGCTGCTGATCTCCGCGGTCATCGCCGTCGGGTTCGTGATTCTGACGCTGCCGACCGGCCTGATCCTGGGCTGGGTGGGCAAGAAGGTGGCGGTGAAGCGATGAGCTCCGTTCTCTACGACGCCCAGGGCCCCCGCGCCAAGCGGCGCAACATCCTGTTCAACGTCCTCTTCCTCGTCGTCTTCGGGGCGCTGATCTGGTGGGTGTTCAGCACACTCTCCGACAAGGGCCAGCTCGACGGGGAGAAGTGGAAGCCGTTCTTCTCGGGCACCGAGGCCTGGTCCACGTACATCTGGCCCGGTCTGGAGAACACGCTGAAGGCCGCCGCGCTCGCGGTGGTGATCGCGCTGCCGCTCGGTGCGGTCCTCGGCATCGCCCGGCTGTCCGACCACGCCTGGGTGCGGGTTCCGGCCGCCGTCGTGGTCGAGTTCTTCCGGTCCATCCCCGTGCTGGTCCTGATGATCTTCGGCCTCGCCCTGTTCGCCGAGTACACCAGCGTCAGCGCGGACGACCGTCCGCTGTACGCGGTCGTCACGGGTCTCGTGCTGTACAACGCCTCCGTCCTCGCCGAGATCGTCCGGTCGGGCATCCTGGCCCTGCCCAAGGGCCAGGCCGAGGGCGCGATGGCGATCGGCCTGCGCAAGGGCCAGGTGATGCGGCTGATCCTGCTGCCGCAGGCGGTCACCGCGATGCTGCCGGCCATCGTCAGCCAGCTGGTCGTGATCGTGAAGGACACCGCCCTCGGTGGCGCCGTCCTGACCTTCTCCGAGCTGCTGTCCTCCGCCAACACGATGAGTGCCTACTACGGCGCCAACACCATCGCGAGCTTCACCGTGGTGGCCCTCATCTACATCGCGCTCAACTTCGCGCTCACCAGCTTCGCGAGCTGGCTGGAGCGGCGACTGCGGCGGGCGAAGAAGTCGACCGGGGCCGTGCTCAAGGTGGACGACGCGGGCACGCCCGGAACGCCGGCGGCCGGGGGCGGCGTGGCCAAGACCTGACCCCTGGTCAGAATGTGCGACCATGACGGAGGCAGTGGCAAGATCGCCACTGCCTCCGTTCGCTTGACGCAAGCAGTGGCAATGGGTTGCATACGTTCTGTGACCGTGCACCCTGCTCCAACTTCCTGTTCACCCACGTCCCCCGGGACGCCGTCACAGGCAGGGGGCACTGCACCGTGGATCCGGTGATCATCGCCGGAGCGGGGCCCGTCGGGCTCGCGCTCGCCCTGGCGCTGGCACGTCAGGAAGTGCCCTGCGTCGTCCTCGACGAGGGTCCGGGCAAGGACGAACCGCGTCCCGCGCGCACCGTCGTCCTGAGCGAGGACGTCGTCGCCCTCGTCGAGAGGCTCACCGGGACCTTCCTGGACGAGGCCGGTTTCCGTTGGGCCGGATGGCGGGCGATGCGGCGCAAGCAGGTGACGCGCGAGGTCTCCTTCGACGACAGCGACCCGGCACCGCTGCACATCGCCCAGCACGTGCTGAGCGGGATCCTGCGCGCCGCCCTGGACCGCGAGCCCCTCGTGAAGGTCGCGGCGGACAGTCGTCTGGACGGCATCGAGCAGGAGACGTCCGGCATCACCGCACACACCCGCGGCCCCAAGGGCACCTGGTGGCGCGGCAGTTACCTGGTCGGCTGCGACGGCCCCCGCTCGACCGTGCGCAAGCTCCAGGACATCCGCTTCCCCGGCCGTACGGCGGTGGAACGATACGCCGTCGCCGCGCTGCGCACCGAACTCCCCTGGACCGACGAGGCACTTCTGCACCGCACACCGCCCTGGCGGACGTCCGGTCCGTCGGGCAGCGAGATCGTCGGCCGCCCCCTGCAGGACGGCGTGTGGCGCCTGGACTGGCTGCTGCCGCCCGGCAAGGACCTGGTCACGCCCGAGCTGCTGGTGAACCGGATCCGGGAGACCCTCACCGGCTGGCGGGCCGGGGCCACTCCGTCGTACGAACTCCTCGACACCGGCGTCCACACGGTCCACCACCGGCTGGCCCGCCGCTGGCGGGTGGGGCGCGTGTTCCTCGCCGGGGACGCGGCGCACCTGCTCGGCGCGCTGGGCACTCAGGGCCTCGACGAGGGGCTGCGGGACGCCGAGAACCTGGCCTGGAAGCTCGCCCTGGCCTGGCACCACGGACCCCAGGAGGCGCTGCTCGACAGCTACCAGAAGGAGCGGCGCACGGCCGTCGCGGCCCGGCTGCGCGCCGCCGACCAGGTACTGCCGCTGCTGCGCGGCGGCGGGGGGCTGCGGTCGTACGTCCCCGGCTCGGCCCGGGGTCACGACGCCCTGCTCGCCGACGGTCACCTGGGGCGCGGCGCGCTCGGGGCGCCGGGGACGTACGCCGGTTCGCCGCTCATGCCGGCTCCCCTCGACGGCGAGGTGGCCGTCGGCACGACGCCGGGTTCTCCCGTCACCGACGTGCGGGTCACGGCCGAGGACGGCACGTTCGTGCGGCTGCGGGACCGGCTGGGGCGCGGTGCGCTGCTGGTGGTGCTGATCGCGCCGGGCACGGGGGTCTGGGACCGCAAGCACTGGGTGACCGCCGGCGTCATGCCCCGGCTGGCGGCGGCCGTGACGGCGCTGCCGCACCATGCCGAGCTGCTGGTCGCGGAGCGTTACCCCGGGGCCGCGGCGCACACGGTGCTGCTGGTGCGTCCCGACGGAGTCCTGGTCACGGCGCTGAACGGGGTGCGTCCCGCCGACCTCTACACGGCGGCCGAGGCGGCGCTGGGCGGGGCGAGGAAGGCGGCTGCCGAGGCGGGAGCCGCGGCCGGCGCCCGCTGAGCGGGCGCCCGTGAGGTGTCGGCGGCGCGTTGCCGGCGGCCGGCCGCCGGCACGCTGACGGCCGGCCGGTCGGTTGCGGCCGGGGCGGGCGGTCGCTCGTCGGGGTTCCGTGGTCGTCGGCCGCCGTCCCTATCGTGGGGGTGAGTTGACCGGCCCACGCCGTCATGGTCTACTCCGGAGCGTGACCGACACCGATGTGCGCCTGTGGCGGAGGGTCCACATGGACCTCGTCCGCTATGCGGGCTGCGTGTGTCGCCCGTCCTGCTGACTTCGCATCACTTCCTTCGCGCGTCCCGCTTCGCCATGCCGCCGCGCGCTCCTCGCGAACCCCCAGGACGGTACCCATGTCTGTGTCCTCCCCTGCCCCTGCCTCGACGGCCCCCGGCGCGCCCGCGCCGACCCAGGCCGAACTCCTCGACTTCGTGCGGCGCGTCGCCGCCGACGCCGAACTGATCGCCTCGCTCCCCCTCGACCCCGAGGGCCGCACCTGGGTGCGGCTGGCGGGGCCCGGCGGCAGCGAGGCCTGGCTGATCGGCTGGCCGCCCGGCACGGGGACGGGCTGGCACGACCATGCGGAGTCGGTGGGTGCCTTCGTGACCGCGGCGGGCGAGCTCAAGGAGAACGCGCTGGCCGCCCGGCTGCCCACCGACGGGTGGAAGACCCTGGAACTCACCGACGGCGTGGACCGGGAGCGTCGCCTGCCCGCCGGGAAGGGGCGCGCCTTCGGACGGCACCACGTGCACGAGGTGCTCAACGAGTCTTCCGACCGGCACGCGGTCTCCGTCCACGCGTACTTCCCGCCCCTGCCGCGGATCCGTCGGTACAGTCGCAGCGGCCAGGTCCTGCGCCTGGAGGAGGTAGAGCGTCCGGAGGACTGGCAGTGAGCGAACAGATCAGGATCGACACGGTGCTGGAGCGGGTACGCCGGGGCTACACCCGCATCGAACCGCACGCGGCGTACGAGGCCGCGAAGGCGGGTGAGGCGCTGCTGGTCGACATCCGGTACGCCGCCCTGCGCGACGCGGACGGCCTGATTCCGGACGCCTTGGTGATCGAGCGCAACGAACTCGAGTGGCGCATGGACCCGCGGGGCAGCCATCGCGTTCCCGAGGCGACGGACCACGATCTGCGTGTCGTGGTGGTGTGCAACGAGGGTTACGCCTCCAGCCTCGCCGCGGAGTCCCTGCACCGGCTGGGGCTGCACCGGGCCACCGATCTCGTCGGCGGGTTCCAGGCGTGGCGGGCGGCGGGGCTTCCGGTGGCCGTGCCGTAGCCCACCTGGGGCGGTCGGGACGGTGCGCGGACGGCGGCGCGCGCGGTCAGAAGCCCTCGCCGCCGAGGAACTCCGTGTCCTCGCCCTCCTCTTCCAGCGCCTGGCGGACCACCCGCAGGGCCATGCCCTCGGGGTAGCCCTTGCGGGCCAGCATGCCGGCGAGGCGGCGCAGCCTCTTGTCGCGGTCGAGGCCGCGGGTGGAGCGCAGTTTGCGGGCGACGAGCTCCCGTGCGGTCTCCTCCTCCTGCTCGGAGTCCAGCTGGGACACCGCCGCGTCGATGAGGGTGGAGTCGACGCCCTTGGTCCGCAGCTCCCGGGCGAGAGCGCGCCGGGCCAGTCCGCGGCCGTGGTGCCGGGACTCCACCCAGGCGTCGGCGAAGGCGCTGTCGTTGATCAGGCCGACCTCCTCGAACCTGGACAGCACCTCCTCCGCGGCCTCGTCCGGGATCTCCCGTTTGCGCAGGGCGTCGGCCAGTTGCCTGCGGGTGCGCGGGGTCCCGGTGAGCAGGCGCAGGCAGATCGCCCGTGCCTGCTCCACCGGGTCCCGCGGAGGCTCCCCCTTCTCGGCCCTCGACGAGGAAGTGGCACCTCCGTCCTCGGCGAACGGCTCCGCGCCCTCGCGCCGACGGCGCCCGCGGGGGCCGCCCGCCCCACGGGTCCGGCCGGCGGCGCGTGTGTCCGCCCCGTGTCCGCCGCCGTCCGGCCCGGCGGAGTCCGCGTCACCCGGTCTCCGCCGTTCACGCTCCGGCGCGGCAGTGTCCGGGGAGGCGTACTCGGCCCAGTCGGTTCGTCGTGTCACGGTCAGCTCTTGGCTGCCGCGGCCTTGGACTTGGTGACCTTGGCCGTCGCGGGGGCGGGGACCGCCGCTGCGGCGTCGGCCGGGGCGGCGAAGACCGCGGCGTCCGTACCCGGCTCGGCGGCCGGCTCCTCGGGACGCACGCCGACGCCCAGCTTGACCTTGATCTTCTTCTCGATCTCGTTGGCCAGGTCGGGGTTGTCCTTCAGGAAGTTGCGCGCGTTCTCCTTGCCCTGGCCGAGCTGGTCGCCCTCGTACGTGTACCAGGCGCCGGCCTTGCGGACGAAGCCGTGCTCCACGCCCATGTCGATCAGGCCGCCCTCGCGGCTGATGCCCTGGCCGTAGAGGATGTCGAACTCGGCCTGCTTGAAGGGCGGCGCGACCTTGTTCTTGACGACCTTGCAGCGGGTGCGGTTGCCGACCGCCTCCGTGCCGTCCTTCAGCGTCTCGATGCGGCGGATGTCGATGCGCACGGAGGCGTAGAACTTCAGCGCCCGGCCACCGGTCGTGGTCTCCGGGGAGCCGAACATCACACCGATCTTCTCGCGGAGCTGGTTGATGAAGATCGCGGTGGTCTTGGACTGGTTGAGCGCGCTGGTGATCTTCCGCAGGGCCTGGCTCATCAGCCGGGCCTGGAGACCCACGTGGCTGTCGCCCATCTCGCCCTCGATCTCCGCACGCGGCACGAGCGCGGCGACGGAGTCGATGACGATGAGGTCGAGGGCGCCGGAGCGGACCAGCATGTCCACGATCTCCAGGGCCTGCTCGCCGTTGTCCGGCTGGGAGAGGATCAGGTTGTCGATGTCGACGCCGAGCTTCTTCGCGTACTCGGGGTCGAGGGCGTGCTCCGCGTCCACGAACGCGACCTGGCCGCCGGCCTTCTGGGCGTTCGCCACGGCGTGCAGGGTCAGGGTCGTCTTGCCGGAGGACTCCGGGCCGTAGATCTCCACCACACGGCCGCGCGGGAGACCGCCGACGCCGAGGGCCACGTCGAGCGCGGTCGACCCGGTCGGGATGACCTCGATGGGCTCCATCGACCGCTCGCCCATGCGCATGACCGCGCCCTTGCCGAATTGGCGTTCAATCTGTGCGAGCGCGGCGTCCAGGGCCTTCTCGCGGTCGGTTCCTGCCATGGGTTCCACCCGGTTTGCTTGATTCGATCGCTTCACGTCAAAGACGCTAATGCCTGCCACTGACAATGGGCCTCGATGCGGGTCCGGCCTGTGGATAACTCGGGCACCTCTCCGCCCAAACCCAGTCGAATCGCCCGTCACGAGCCTCGCCGAAGCCTCCATAAGAATGGATGTTCGATTTTCGTGTCAAGCGCACCACGCGGCACCTCCGAGCGTACGTCTCCGCGTCCGCGGTACCGGCGGCTAGAGTGCGCGCACGCCGCGCGAGGAGGGGACCCATGGCCAAGGTCAGCATCAGTCTCGACGCCGAACTGGTGGTGGAGGTGATGGTCCTGGCGGGCATCGGCTCGCCCCAGGACGCCGTCGAGGCGGTGGTCCGGGACTACATCGCCCGCGGCCACCGCACGGAGACCCGTACGGAGACCAAGGACCGGAACCTGCGCGAGGTCGACGCCAAGCCGCAGGAACCCCAGGGCTGACCCCGGGGCGGCCGCCTCCCGCCGGCCGCGGCCGGGGCTCCTGCTCCCCGGGGCGTACGGCGGGTGTCTCCGCACGGACGACGACCGGGCGGCGGGTCCCGGGCCAGGCTCGTCCCATGCGCGACGAAGGGACCACCCGAGCCCGAGCAGCCACCGGCACCGGCACCGGCACCGTCCACGGGGCCGCGGCGGACACGCCGCCCGAACAGCCCGAGCGGTCCGCCGTGACACGCGCGTGCCACGCGACCGGTCTTCTCCTGATCCTCTCCGGCCTCGTGCACCTGGTGGTGTTCGCCGTGGACGGCGGCCCCTGGAACGGGCCGGTCTCCTGGCGCAAGCCGGTGACGTTCGGGCTGTCCTTCGGAGTCACGCTGATCGCGGTCGCCTGGATCACCTCGTACCTGCGCGTCCGGCCGGGCACGCGCGACGCGCTGCTCGCCTTGTTCGGCGCCGACTGCGTCCTCGAGGTCGCCGGCATCACCCTTCAGGCGTGGCGCGGAGTGCCCTCGCACCTCGACATGGAGACGCCGTTCGACACGGCCGTGTCGATGTCCCTCGCGGTGGGCGGCGGTGTCCTGGTGGTGCTGCTGACCGTGTTCGCGGTCGTGTCGTTCCGCCACCGGCCCGCGGGGCCGGCGGGCATGGCCCTCGCCGTGCGGTCAGGGTTCGCGGTGCTGCTCGTCGGACTGGCTTCGGGAGCCGCGATGATCGCGCGCGGCGTGATCCTCACCCGGACCGGCCACCAGGAGGCGGCCTACCACTCGACGGCGCCGCTCAAGCCGCTGCACGGGGTGGGGCTGCACGCCGTCCTGGTGCTGCCGGCCCTGGCCCGGCTGCTCGCCTCGACGTCGTGGGACGCGACGGTACGGCGGCGGATCGTGACCGTGGCGGTGGGCTGCTACACGGCCGCCGTCGCCGCCGCCGGGGTGTGGGCCGGCCTGACGTACTGACCCGGGGGCTCGTCGTACGGCGCCGGTGGCGGCTCAGGCGGAGCCACTGCCTCCCGACCCGCCGTCCCCGGGGCCATCCGAGGGAGGCGCGGCGTCCGGGCGCCGGGCCCAGAGCTTGCGTATGCGCGTGAACGCCCCGGCCCCCGCCCCGCGGCGGTCGCGGTGCCCGTGGACGCGCGGATCGTCCGTGACGTCGTACCGCTTGACGTACGCCCCGAGGAACGCCTGCAGCGTGGCGACCGCCGGGATGGCGATCAGCGCGCCGACGGCACCCAGGAGGGCGGTGCCCGCGATGACCGAGCCGAAGGCGACCGCGGGGTGGATGTCCACCGTCTTCGACGTCAGCTTGGGCTGCAGCATGTAGTTCTCGAACTGCTGGTAGACCACCACGAAGCCCAGGACCCACAGCGCGTACCAGGGGTTGACCGTGAAGGCGATCAGCATGGGCAGGGCGCCCGCGAGATAGGTGCCGATGGTGGGGATGAACTGCGACACCAGGCCCACCCACACGGCGAGCGCGGGCGCGTAGGGCACCTCCAGGATCTCCAGCAGGACGTAGTGCGCGATGCCGGAGATCAGCGCCATCAGACCGCGCGAGTAGAGGTAGCCGCCGGTCTTGTCCACGGCGATCTCCCACGCGCGCAGGACCTCGGCCTGCCGGGCGGGCGGCAGGACCGAACAGAGGCCGCGCCGCAGCCGGGGGCCGTCGGCGGCGAAGTAGAACGAGAACAGCAGGATGGTCAGCAGCTGGAAGAGGCCGCCGAGGACCTGGGCGGACACGTCCAGGACGCCGCTGGCGCTGTTCTGCACGTAGTTGCGCAGCCAGTCGGAGCGGAGCAGGCCCTCCTGGACGTCCACCCGTCGCAGCTCGGTGTGGAAGTGGCCGTTGACCCAGGCGATCACGGAGTCGAGGTAGTCGGGGAAGTCCTCGACCATCTTGACGATCTGGCCGGCGAGCATGGACCCGAGCAGCGTCACGAAGCCCGCGGCGGCGATCAGTACGGCGAGGAAGACGATGAAGGTGGCCAGCCCGCGGCGCATGCCCCGCGCGGACATCCAGCTCACCGCGGGCTCCATGGCGAGCGCCAGGAAGAACGCGATGAGGATGTTGATCAGCAGGCCGGTGAGCTGGTGGAAGGCCCAGCTGCCCAGCTGGAAGACGGCGATCAGCGAAAGGGCCAGCACCATGGCCCGCGGCAGCCAGCGCGGCATACGGGCGCCCGGACCCGCGCCGCCGCCGGACGGGGGCGGGGCGGGCGGCGTCGTGCCGGACGGAGGGGTGTGCCGGGCCGTCTGCCCGGTCTCGTCAGTGGATGCCACGGACCAAGTCTCGCCCACGCCACCGACAGCGGACGCACGGTCCGCGATCTTCGTGACGGATCAGCGCTGCTCCTGTGGCACGTTCATGACGGTGCAGACGACCCGCCACACGTCCTTGGCGTCCCAGCCCGCCTCCAGCGCCCCGTGCACCGTGAGACCGCCGAGCTCCGTCATCACGTGATCGTGCGCGAAGGTGTCGGCGTAGCCCGGACCGAAGTGCTCCGTCATCCGCTCCCAGAAGACCGTCAACCGCATGACTCCAGTATCCCGCCCCTGAGAGTGGGCCCTGAGCCGGGACCGCGTACTGGGACCGCTTTCCGCCCTACGGTCTGACGCATGTCCGAGAACGGAGCTTCCCCACTCCCCCCGACGTCCGCCGCACGCTCCCCGCTCGCGCGCGCGGAGCGCTTCGTCTGGCTCACCGCGCGCGTGCTGGAGCAACGCCTGTTCGCGTACCACTTCCGCGACGGCGACGCCGGGCCGGTGGAGACCGCGCTGGACGCCTACCGCAACGCGGACGGCGGGTACGGTCACGCCCTGGAGCCCGATCTGCGCGGCCCCGTCAGCCAGCCGCTGCACACCGCGCACGCCCTGCGCGTCCTGGACGCCGTCGGGCGCTGCGGCGGGCAGCGCGTGGAACGGATGTGCCGCTACCTGACCTCCGTCTCCACCGCCGACGGGGCCCTGCCCGCGATCCATCCCAGCCAGCGCGGATACCCGGCCGCCCCCTTCGTGCCGGTGGTGGACGACCCTCCCGGGGAGCTGCTCGCCACCGGGCCGGTGGTCGGTCTGCTGCACCGCAACGAGGTCTGGCACGCCTGGCTGTTCCGGGCCACGGACTTCTGCTGGCGGGCGGTCGAGTCGGTGCGGACCTCCCACCCGTACGAGGTGGAGGCCGCCGTGGCCTTCCTGGACGCCGCCCCCGACCGTCCGCGCGCGCAGGCGGCGGCCGGGAGGCTGGGCCGCCTGGTGCGCGAGCAGCGCCTCGCGGTGCTCGACCCGGACGCCCGCGACGGCTACCCGGTCTCCCCCGGTTACGCACCGGGCGAGCACCACTTCCCCCACGACTACGCGAGGACCCCGCACTCCCTCGCGCGCGCGTGGTTCACGGACGAGGAGATGGCCCGCTCCCTCGACTTCCTCTCGGCGGAACAGGACGAGGACGGCGGCTGGCCCGTCCGCTGGCGCCACTGGGCACCCGCCCCGGCCCTGGAGGCACGCCCCCTGGTGACGCTCGACGCCCTGCGCACCCTGCGGGCGCACGGCCGCCCCATCGGCTGACCGGCCCCGTCCGGTCTCATCCGCCCAGGGCCCGCACACCCGCGGTGACGACCACCGCCGCCCCGACGACCAGCAGGAACGGCGCCCGCAGCACCAGGGCCACGGCGGCCGCGGCGACGCCCGCGGCCCGTGCGTCCAGGACGAGGGCCCGCCCGTCCGCGAAGGTCTGCTGGGCCGTGAGCGCGGCGAGGAGGGCGACGGGCAGCAGGGCGGCGAGACGCCTGACCAGCGGCCGCTCCAGGGCGCCCGCGGGCACGAGCAGCCCGGCGAGTTTGACGGCGTAGCAGCCGAGTGCGGTCACGCCGATCGCGATCCAGATGGTCAACGCTCTTCCTCCCGAACGGAACCCGGTGCGGTGTCCCGCGCACCGTCCTGTACGCCGTCCCGCGGGAGGGCCTGTGCGGCCCCGCCCCCGCGGCGTCCCCGCGCCCACAGGACGGCCGGCGCCGCCAGCGCGGCCACCAGGACGGGCACACCGGCGGGCAGGACCGGCAGCAGGCCGAGCCCCAGCAGGACGGCCAGCGCGGCGACCGTGCGCTCGGTGGTGGTCCTCAGCATCGGCGCGAGCAGTGCCAGGAAGACCGCGGGTCCGGCCGCGTCGAGGCCCCAGGCGTTCGTGTCCCCGATGGCCTCCGCGCCCAGGGCGCCGAGCAGGGTCGTGAGGTTCCACAGCACGTACAGGGTGAGACCGGTGACGGTGAACCCGATCCTGACGCTGCGTCGCGTCGGCTGCGCGAGGGCCACGGCCGTCGTCTCGTCGATGACCCACTGGGCCGCGAACGGCCGCACCGCGCGCGGGAGGGCCAGCAACTGCGACAGCCGCAGCCCGTAGAAGGCGTTGCGCACTCCCAGGAAGAAGGCCCCGGCCGCGGCCGTGAGCGGATTGCCGCCGGCCGCGAGCGCCCCCACGAGCGCGAACTGGGACGCCCCGGTGAAGACCAGGAGGCTGAGCGCGCAGGTCTGGAGCAGGGTGAGGCCGCTGCCCGCCGAGGTCACTCCGAAGGCGAACCCCGACAGGCCGACGGCGATTCCGACCCCGAGGGCGTCCCGTACGACGGCGGCGTCCGGTTTGCCGCCGGCGACGTCCGTTCGGGGAACGACTGTCTGTTCTGTCACGCCTCGAACGGTAGGAGCAGTCGCCGTCGCGCGTCTTGTACGTTCTTGCGCTCCCGCTGGTACGCGCCGGGCGGTACGCCCACGATGCGCGCGAAGTGCCGGTTCAGGTGCGGCTGGTCGGTGAAGCCCACGGCGACGGCGGCCTCGGCCGGTGCCGTACCGGCATCCAGCATCCGCCGCGCCCGGCGCACCCGGGCGTCCGTCAGCCAGGTGTGGGGCGGCATCCCGTACGTGTCCCGGAAGGCGCGCAGCAACGCGAACGGACTGCTCCCGAACTCCGCGGCCAGCGTCTCCAGGCTCGGCGGGTCGGCCATCCGCTCCTCGAGCACGGCACGCGCGCGTGCCGCGATCCGGGCCCCGGCGGTCCGCACCTCCCGCCGTGGCAGCGGGCCGCCGTTCAGCCGCAGCAGCCGGGTCACGACCACCCGCAGCAGGGTGTCGGCGGCGAGCGCGTTGCCCTCGTCGGCCGCCCGCAGCACCCGGTGCACCAGCTCGACGCTGTACGGATCGTCGAGCACCGGCCGGAGGAACCCCGGCGTACCGCGCATCGCGGTCGTCTCCGCGGCGATCCCGGCCACCAGGGCGGGCGACGGGTAGACAGCCCCGTACCGCCAGCCCTCCGGCACACCGGCCCGCCCCGTGTGCGGGGTGTCGGGATTGACCAGCGCGAGTGATCCGGCACCGGCGTACTGGTCGCTTCCGCCGTGATGGAAGACCTCCACACCGTCGGCGATGGCCGCGATGACGAAGTGCTCGTGGGTGTGCCGTACGAAGGTCTTGCGTATGTACTGGGCGCGCAGCAGGTCGACGCCGGGCAGCGCGGCGTACCGCCAGTGCCTCGCCCGTTCGCCCGATCCCGCCATGGGTCCATTCTCCGCCACCCGGGCGGCCCTGCCCGGTCGGCGTGCCCCCGACCGGGCCGGGCGGACGGGCGCCCCGTCGCCCGGCCCGGGCCGTTTGTCAGTGCCCGGGTGCAGGATGGATCCATGGTCAGCTCCGCACACCGGGCCCTGGACGGCTTCTCCCCCGCGACCCGCGGCTGGTTCACGGGTGCCTTCTCCGCGCCCACCGCCGCCCAGGCGGGTGCGTGGCAGGCCATCTCGGAGGGCTCGGACGTGCTGGTGGTCGCCCCCACCGGTTCCGGCAAGACGCTGGCCGCCTTTCTCGCCGCGCTGGACCAGCTGGCCTCCACACCTCCGCCGGCCGACCCGAAGAAGCGCTGCCGGGTCCTGTACGTGTCTCCGCTCAAGGCCCTGGCCGTCGACGTCGAGCGCAACCTGCGCAGCCCGCTGACCGGCATCCGCCAGGAGTCCGTCCGGCTCGGTCTGCCCGAGCCCGAGGTGAAGGTCGGCATCCGGTCGGGCGACACCCCGCCCGCCGAGCGCCGGGCCCTGGCCACCCGCCCGCCGGACATCCTGATCACGACGCCGGAGTCCCTGTTCCTGATGCTCACGTCGGCCACGCGCGAGGCGCTGACCGGCGTGGAGACGGTGATCCTGGACGAGGTGCACGCGGTGGCGGGCACCAAGCGCGGCGCCCATCTGGCGCTCACCCTGGAGCGGCTGGACGAGCTGCTGCCGAAGCCGGCCCGCCGCATCGGCCTGTCGGCGACGGTCCGCCCGGTGGACGAGGTCGCCCGGTTCCTCGCCCCCCGCGGCAAGGTGGAGATCGTCCAGCCCGACTCGGGCAAGGAGTTCGACCTCTCCGTCGTCGTCCCGGTCGAGGACCTGGGCGAGCTCGGCGGCTCCCCGGTCGCGGACGGCAACGAGGGCGCCGAGCGCCCGTCGATCTGGCCGCACGTCGAGGAGCGGATCACCGACCTCGTCCAGTCGCACCGGTCCACCATCGTCTTCGCCAACTCCCGCCGGCTGGCCGAGCGCCTGTGCAACAGGCTCAACGAGATCGCCTACGAGCGGGCGACCGGCGAGCCCCTCGAAGAACACCACTCACCCGCGGAGCTCATGGGCGGCTCGGGGGCCGCCCAGGGCGCCCCGGCCGTGATCGCCCGCGCCCACCACGGCTCGGTCTCCAAGGAGCAGCGCGCCCTCGTCGAGGAGGACCTCAAGGCCGGCCGCCTGCCCGCCGTGGTCGCCACCTCCAGCCTGGAGCTGGGCATCGACATGGGCGCCGTCGACCTCGTCGTCCAGGTCGAGTCACCGCCCTCCGTCGCCTCCGGCCTCCAGCGCGTCGGCCGCGCGGGCCACCAGGTCGGGGCGGTCTCCACGGGCGTGGTCTTCCCCAAGTACCGCGGTGACCTGGTGCAGGCCGCCGTGGTCACCGAGCGGATGCGCAGCGGCGCCATCGAGGCCCTGAGGATCCCCGCCAACCCGCTGGACGTCCTGGCCCAGCAGCTGGTCGCGATGACCGCGCTGGACACCTGGCAGGTCGACGACCTGCTCACGACCGTCCGCCGCGCCGCTCCCTTCGCCTCCCTGCCGGAGTCGGCCTTCACGGCCGTCCTGGACATGCTCGCGGGCCGTTACCCCTCCGACGCCTTCGCCGAGCTGCGCCCGCGCGTGGTGTGGGACCGGGTCACCGGGACCGTCACCGGCCGTCCAGGCGCACAGCGCCTCGCCGTCACCTCCGGCGGGACGATCCCCGACCGCGGGCTCTTCGGGGTGTTCCTCGCCGGCGCCGACCCCAAGAAGGGCGGCGGCCGGGTCGGCGAGCTCGACGAGGAGATGGTGTACGAGTCCCGGGTCGGGGACGTCTTCACGCTCGGCACGAGCTCCTGGCGCATCGAGGACATCACGCGCGACCGGGTGCTGGTCTCCCCCGCTCCCGGCGTACCGGGTCGGCTGCCGTTCTGGAAGGGCGACCAGCTGGGCCGTCCCCTCGAGCTGGGCCGCGCGCTGGGCGCGTTCCTGCGCGAGGTCGGTGCCCTCACGAAGGAGGACGCCCGGCTGCGCCTGCTCACGGCGGGCCTGGACGCCTGGGCGGCGGACAACGTGCTGGCGTACCTCGACGAGCAGCGCGAGGCGTGCGGCCATGTGCCCGACGACCGCACGATCGTCGTGGAGCGCTTCCGGGACGAGCTGGGCGACTGGCGCGTCGTGGTGCACTCGCCCTTCGGCGCCCAGGTGCACGCCCCGTGGGCGCTCGCGCTCGGCGCCCGCCTGTCCGAGCGGTACGGCATGGACGCCCAGGTCATGCACGCCGACGACGGCATCGTGCTGCGCCTGCCGGACGCGGATCTGATGGGCCTTGACCTGCTCGACCAGGAGCCCTCGCGGCCGGGGCGCGAGTACGACGCCGAGCAGGCCCCCGTGGGCGCGGGCGACGTCGTCTTCGACAAGGGTGACGTCGACCGGGTCGTCACCGACCAGGTGGGCGGATCGGCATTGTTCGCGTCCCGGTTCCGGGAGTGCGCCGCCCGTGCGCTGCTGCTGCCGCGCCGCAGTCCCGGCAAGCGCACCCCGCTGTGGCAGCAGCGCCAGCGCGCCGCGCAGCTGCTCGAGGTGGCGAGCGAGTACGGCTCGTTCCCGATCGTCCTGGAGGCGGTCCGCGAGTGCCTCCAGGACGTCTTCGACGTGCCCGGCCTGGTCGAGCTGATGGGCGACGTGGAGTCCCGCAAGGTGCGCCTGGTCGAGGTCACCACCCCGGAGCCCTCCCCGTTCGCCCGCTCCCTGCTCTTCGGGTACGTCGCCCAGTTCCTGTACGAGGGCGACTCGCCGCTCGCGGAGCGCCGGGCCGCCGCCCTGTCGCTGGACTCGCGGCTGCTGGCCGAGCTGCTCGGCCAGGCGGAACTGCGCGAACTGCTCGACGCGGACGTGCTGGGCGAGCTGGAGCGCGAGCTGCAGTGGCTCACCGAGGACCGGCGCATCAAGGACCCGGAGGGCGTCGCGGACCTGCTGCGCGTGCTCGGCCCGCTCACGGACACCGAGCTCGCGGAGCGGGGCGCGGAGCCGCAGTGGGCCCCCGAGCTGGCAGCCGCCCGGCGGGCGATCAAGGTGCGGATCGCGGGGGCCGACCACTGGGCGGCGATCGAGGACGCGGGCCGGCTGCGCGACGCGCTGGGCACGGCACTGCCCGTCGGTGTGCCCGAGGCGTTCACCGAGCCGGTCAAGGACCCGCTCGGCGACCTCCTCGCCCGGCACGCCCGCACCCACGGGCCGTTCACGTCGGTCACCGCCGCCGCCCGTTTCGGTCTGGGCGTGGCGGTCACCGAGGGCGCCCTTCAGCGGCTCGCCGCGGCGGGGCGGGTCGTGCAGGGCGAGTTCCATCCGGCCGGGATCGGCCAGGAGTGGTGCGACGCGACGGTGCTGCGCCGGCTGCGGCGCCGCTCCCTGGCCGCGCTGCGGCACGAGCTGGAGCCGGTGCCGCCGGCCGCGCTCGGCCAGTTCCTGCCCCAGTGGCAGCACATCGGCAAGGGACACACGCTGCGCGGCGTCGACGGGCTGGTCCGGGCGGTCGAGCAGTTGCAGGGTGCCTCCGTGCCGGCGTCCGCCCTGGAGAAGCTCGTCCTGCCGTCCCGGGTGGCGAACTACACGCCGGCGATGCTGGACGAGCTCACGGCCGCCGGCGAGGTGGTGTGGGCGGGAGCGGGCTCCCTTCCCGGCAAGGACGGCTGGGTCTCGCTCTACCTCGCGGACGCGGCACCGGTCCTCCTGCCGCCGCCGCACCCGCTGGAGACGACCGCGCTGCACCAGTCCGTCCTGGACAGCCTCTCCGGCGGCTACGGCCTGTTCTTCCGGCAGATCGCCGACCAGGTCCGTGCCACCACGCACCCGGACGTCACGGACCCGCAGCTCGCCGACGCCCTGTGGGACCTGGCCTGGTCCGGGCGGCTGACGAACGACACGCTGGCACCCCTGCGCTCCCTGCTGGGCTCGGGCCGCACCGCGGGAGCGACCGCCCACCGTGCCAAACGCGCGGTGCCGCGGGGCCGCTACGGCTCGCTGACGGCCGCCGCCCGCGCCACGTCCCGGACCGGTCCGCCGACGGTCGCGGGCCGTTGGTCGCTGCTCCCGGCCCGGGAGGCCGACACCACGGTGCGCGCCCACGCCCTGTCCCGCACGCTCCTGGACCGGCACGGCGTGGTGACCCGGGGCGCCGTCGCCGCCGAGGGCGTCGAAGGGGGTTTCTCGGCGGTGTACCGCATCCTGGCCGCCTTCGAGGAGAGCGGCCAGGCGCGGCGCGGCTATGTCGTGGAGGGGCTCGGCGCGGCACAGTTCGCCGTGGAGGGCGCCGTGGACCGGTTGCGCGCGGTCGCCAACGCCCGGGAGCGCGGTGAGGGTCCGCCCGGCCGGGCGGACTTCGGCGGCGGCCCCGGCGAGCGCACGTCACCCGACGGCCCCGCCCCCGACGACTGGGCCTTCGGCCGTGCCCCCTTCGACGACTTCGCGGCCGGCGGTGACGGCGACGCCCCGGACGGTTCCGCGGACGCCTTCTCGCCCGCCCGGTCGCTGCCCCGGGCCCGGGACGACCACGCCTCCCCGCGCGACTACGCCGAACCGGGTGCCGGGGGCCCGCGAGGCGGTGGCTCGCAGGGCGGCTACGGTCTTCCGCGCGACTCCTACGAGGCCGGTCCTCCCGGCCGTCGCCCCCGCCCGTCCCCCGCTTCCCGGGCCGTCGTCCTGGCCGCCGCCGATCCGGCGAACGCCTACGGCGCGGCCCTGAGCTGGCCCGAGCCCCCGGCCGGAGCCACGCACAAACCGGGGCGCAAGGCGGGGTCCCTGGTGGTGCTGGTGGAGGGCGAGCCGGCGCTCTACATGGAGCGCGGTGGCAAGACCCTGCTGCTCTGGCCCTCCGACCCGGACGGCCGGCCGGCCGAGGACGCCGCTCTGCACGCCGCCACGGAGGCTCTCGCCGCCGCCGCCCGCGCGGGTTCCCTCGGCACGGTCACGGTGGAACGCATCAACGGCGCCACGGCCCTGACGTCCCCCTTCGGTGCCCTCCTCGAGGAGGCGGGTTTCATCGCCACCCCGCGCGGCCTGCGCATCCGGGCGTGAGCCTGTCACCCTTGACCCATGCCCGAGGGAGACACGGTCTGGCAGGCCGCACGCAGGCTGCACGGCGCACTGGCGGGCAGGACGCTGACCCGCAGCGACTTCCGCGTGCCCCGGTACGCGACGGTCGACCTCTCCGGCCGTGCCGTTCTGGACGTCACCCCGCGCGGCAAGCACCTGCTCACCCGCATCGAGGGCGGCCTGACGCTGCACTCGCACCTCAGGATGGACGGCTCCTGGAAGGTGTTCGCCGCCGGCCAGCGCTGGAGCGGCGGCCCGGCGTACCAGATCCGTGTCGTCCTCGAGACCGCCGAGCGTACGGCCGTCGGCTACCGCCTCCCGGTGGTGGAACTGCTGCGCACCGCCGAGGAGGAGCGCGCCGTGGGTCATCTCGGCCCCGATCTGCTGGGCCCTGACTGGGACCCGGAGAGGGCCCTGGACAACCTCCGCGCGGATCCCGCCCGCTCCCTCGGTGAGGCCCTGCTCGACCAGCGCAATCTCGCCGGGATCGGCAACGTCTACAAGTGCGAGCTCTGTTTCCTGCTCGGCGTCACCCCGTGGCTGCCGGTGGGCGAGCTGCCGGCCGACCGGGCCGCGAAGCTGCCCGAGCTCGCCAAGAGGCTCCTGGAGGCCAACCGCGAGCGTCCGGTCCGTCGCACGACCGGCCTGCGCGGCCAGGACCTGTTCGTCTACGGTCGCGCGCCCCGCCCGTGCCTGCGCTGCGGTACGTCCATCCGTCTGGCCGACCAGGGCGACGGCTCCCGTGAGCGCCCGACGTACTGGTGCCCCGTCTGCCAGGCGGGCCCGGCGCCGCGGCCGGGCGGCTTCACCGGTGCCGGGAGGCGGCGCCCGGGGAGGTGACCCGCCGGCTCGCTGACCCAGCCGGCCGGCAGCACGGCCCGGGACTCCGGGCCGGCCGGGCCGACGCTGCGACGCGACGGCCACGGCAGCCCCGCACTACTCCTCGCCGGGACCCGGCGCACCACTGCGCGGCTCCCGCGCGGGACGCGAGGAGTCGGGGGCCCGCATCATCATCCGCAGGGCCCGGCGCCAGCGTCCCGCGCCGACGGCCCCCACCGCCCGACCGTGCGGCACACAGTGCACGGGCAGGACGCTCAGCCCCCATCCGCCGGCCGCGACCGCTCCCTCGACCACCCCGGCGCCGGGCACCAGCACCAGACGCAGCACGGCCCACCACCACAGCACGCCGAGCCCGAGCGCGACCGCCCGGCGCACGGCCGCCGATGTCATCCGTTTTCGGCTTGGAACATCCAATGCTGCTTCTCGAGGTCGCCCGTGATCCGGATGAAGATGTCCTGGCTCACGGGGTCCGGGTCCCCGGTGCTGGTGATCCGTTCCCGCATCCGGGTGATCGCCGCGCCCAGCGCGTCGACCATCGCCCCCACCGCGGCGGTGTCGTCCACCCAACCCTCCGGCGTCACGCCGATGCCGCTGCCGACCGCGACGGTCGCGGCCCGTCCGTCCGGTGACACGCCGAGTGCCGAGGCGCGTTCGGCCACGGTGTCGGAGTGCGTGCGCGCGGTGTCGACGACCTCGTCCAGCTGGAGATGCACGGAGCGGAAACGCGGTCCGACGACGTTCCAGTGGATCTGCTTGGCGACGAGCGCCAGGTCCACCAGGTCGACGAGGGCGCCCTGCAGCGCGTCGGACACGATCTTGAGATTCGCGTCGGACAAGGGGCTCTTGACGATGTACATCCGCACCTCCGTCGGTTCTCCCCCGGGCATGTCCTTCCACGATGACCGCAAGCCCACGGACCGGCAACCGGCGGACGCGCGCTTGCGGCCGGCTCGCGCCCGGACACGCAAAAACCCCGACCGCACCCCTCCGGTCTCCCGGAGAAGCCCTGGCCGGGGCCTCGTACGCCGACGTGCGAACGCTCAGGCGGCGACGACGTCCACCGCTTCCGCAGGCGCCTTGATCGTCACTCGTTCCGGTGGCACACCGGCCACCGACACGGAACCCAGCATCGGACGAACCGGCGCGGGCACGGACTCGCTCGACGTGGCCGCGGCGGACTGGGCCAGCTCCGCGAGGGCGAGCTCGTCGCTCACTTCCCGCATGAGTTCGGACATCCGTACGTCCAGCGCGTCGCAGATGGCGGACAGCAGCTCGGAGGACGCCTCCTTCTGCCCCCGCTCCACCTCGGAGAGATAGCCGAGTGAGACTCGGGCGGACGAGGAGACTTCGCGCAGAGTACGGCCCTGGCGCTGGCGCTGCCGACGCAGCACGTCACCCAGCAGGCGACGGAGCAGAATCATCGGTGGCTCCCTCCTCGGACCGCGTAGCCGCATCCTTCACGCCCCACCGTACCGCCTCGCGCCGCGGCCGTGCGGGGAGCGATGTCGTGTTCACTCAGGGCTGCAAACATCAAAACCCCCCGTTCCGTTCCGTATCCTGTGCCCGCTCATTCCCGGTCTGTTCGCCCGCAAGCTCCCTCAGAAGGAGTGCGAGCACGCTCCGTACACTCTCCATACGAATTTCCGCGCGGTCGCCGTTCAACCGCAGCGCCTCCACATTTCCGCCAGGGGCGGAACCCTCACACGATGCGACAGGTCCGTGCACGGCCACGTAGACCGTGCCCACCGGCTGTCCGTCCTGGGGATCGGGGCCCGCGACGCCGGTCGTCGCGATGCCCCAGTCGGCTCCCAGTGCCTTGCGCACTCCGGCCGCCATCTCCACGGCGACCTGTGGATCCACCGCTCCTCGAGCCGCCAGCAAGCCGGCCTCGACTCCGAGCAGATCCCGCTTCAGTTCCGTGGCGTACGCGGTCACCGAACCCCGGAAGACCTTCGACGCCCCCGGGACCTCCGTGATCCCGGCCGCCACCAGACCACCGGTCAGCGACTCGGCGATCGCGAGGGTCTCGCCCCTCACCGTGAGTAGTCGCACGACGTCGGCAGCCGTGGAGCTCAACCTTCCGTCCCCTTCAACGCCGCTCTGCGCTCGGCGATTCCCTGCCGGCGCAGGACGATGGCCTGCTTCACATAGTCCAGTCCGGTCACCACGGTCAGCACGACCGCCGCGGCCATCACCCAGAACCTCAGGGTGGCCAGGGGCCCCGTCAGGGCCAGGACGTACATGCCGACGGCCACCCCCTGGGTGAGGGTCTTCAGCTTTCCGCCGCGGCTCGCGGGGATGACGCCGTACCGGATGACCAGGAAACGCAGCAGGGTGATCCCGAGTTCCCGGCCCAGGATGACGGCCGTGACCCACCACGGCAGGTCGCCCAGCGCCGACAGACAGATCAGCGCCGCCCCCATGATCGCCTTGTCGGCGATGGGGTCGGCGATCTTCCCGAAGTCCGTGACGAGGTTGTAGGTGCGGGCGAGGTGACCGTCGAAGAGGTCGGTGATCATGGCGATGGCGAAGGACGCCCAGGCGAACGAGCGCCAGGCCGGGTCGTATCCGCCGTTGCCCAGCATCAGTGCGACGAACGCCGGCACCAGGAACAGCCGGAGCATCGTCAGGAGATTCGCGACGTTCCAGACGCTCGCCTGGTTGACGGCGGCGGCCGCGATCTTGCCACCGCGCCCGGCGGCACCGCCCTCGGTCGCACCCCGCTCCACGGCACCCCCCGAAGTCGTCCGCCCGGCCGGTTCCTGCGCCCCGCCCGGGGCGCCGCGCGGCCCGGTCGCGCGCGCGCTCGAGGAGCCGCCCGCCGCGGACGCCGGGACTCCGGTCATCTGGCCGCCTCCTCGCTCCACGCGGGCGAGCCCGGCAGCGGCTCGGCCACCAGGTCGACACCCTCCGTACCGACCACCTTCGCGTCGACCATACGACCGGCACTCAGACCTTCGCCGCCCGTGAGCAGCACCTGGCCGTCCGTCTCCGGCGCCTGGTGGGCCGCCCGCCCGTACACGCCGTCCTCGTCCACCGTCTCCACGAGTACCCGCACGGTCGAGCCGACCCGCTCCTCGGCCCGCTGCGAGACGAGTTCCTCGGCCAGCCGGGACACGCGTGCCAGCCGCTCGGCGACGACGTCCTCGTCGACCTTGTCCTCGTACGTGGCCGCCTCGGTGCCCTCCTCGTCGGAGTAGCCGAAGACGCCGATGGCGTCCAGCCGCGCGTGGTTCAGGAAGCGCTCCAGCTCGGCGAGGTCGGCCTCGGTCTCGCCGGGGAAGCCGACGATGAAGTTGGAGCGCACGCCCGCCTCGGGGGCCTTGGTCCGGATGGTGTCCAGCAGCTCCAGGAAGCGGTCGGTGTCACCGAAGCGGCGCATCGCCCGCAGCACGTTCGGCGCGGAGTGCTGGAAGGACAGGTCGAAGTAGGGCATGACCTTCGGCGTCGAGGTCAGCACGTCGATCAGGCCCGGGCGCATCTCGGCCGGCTGGAGGTAGCTGACGCGCACCCGCTCGAGGCCGTCGACCTCGGCGAGCTCGGGCAGCAGGGACTCCAGCAGGCGGATGTCACCGAGGTCCTTGCCGTAGGAGGTGTTGTTCTCGGAGACCAGCATGACCTCCTTCACGCCCTGCTCGGCCAGCCACCGCGTCTCGTTCAGCACGTCGCTCGGGCGGCGCGAGATGAAGGAGCCCCGGAAGGAGGGGATGGCGCAGAAGGAGCAGCGCCGGTCGCAGCCGGAGGCCAGCTTCACCGAGGCGACCGGGGAGCCGTCCAGGCGGCGGCGCAGGGGCGCGCGCGGGCCGGAGGCGGGGGCGACGCCCTCGGGCAGGTCGGCGGGGCCGTGCCCCGGCAGGGCGACGGCCGCGCCGGCCTCCTGGCGCTCGGCGGGGCTGATCGGCAGCAGCTTGCGCCGGTCGCGCGGGGTGTGGGCGGCGTGCACGCCGCCGCTGAGAATGGTCTGGAGCCGGTCGGAGATGTCGGCGTAGTCGTCGAAGCCCAGGACGCCGTCGGCCTCGGGAAGGGCCTCGGCGAGCTCCTTGCCGTACCGCTCGGCCATGCAGCCCACGGCCACCACGGCCTGGGTTCTGCCGTGGCCCTTGAGGTCGTTGGCCTCCAGGAGGGCGTCCACGGAGTCCTTCTTGGCGGCCTCGACGAAGCCGCACGTGTTCACGACGGCGACGTCCGCTTCCTCGGCGTCCTCGACGAGCTTCCAGCCGTCCGCCTCCAGACGGCCTGCGAGCTCCTCCGAGTCCACCTCGTTACGGGCGCAGCCAAGGGTGACCAGTGCGACGGTACGGCTTTCAGGCATGGGCTCAAGACTACTTCGTCCCGCCGACGGCCCATGTCGAAGGGGTTGGCCGATCCCGGCCAACCCCTTGACGACGCGTACCCCGGGTCCGCTCAGCCGACCTGCGGGTCGCCCTTCGTGTACGTCAGCCGCTCCACGGCTCCCGGCTGGAAGTCGTCCTCGATCTTCTTGCCGTTGACGTAGAGCTGGATGGCGCCGGCGTCGCCGAGGACGAGGTTGACCTTCTCGTTGTCCTGGAAGGTCTTGGACTCGCCCTGCTTGAGCAGGCCGTCGAAGAGCAGCCGGCCGCTGTGGTCCTTGGCCGAGATCCAGCTGCGGCCGTCGGTGGCGCTGACCTTGACGGTCACCTTGTCCCGCGGCGCGGCGGCGATGGCGCTGTCGCTGGGGTCCGGCCTGGGGTCGGCCGGCTTCCTGGGCGAGGCGGTCGCCGAGGCGGACTGCCCGGCCGTCGGCTGGGCGCCCTCGGCGACGCTCGCCTCGGAGCCGCCGTCGTCGCCGCCCTTGACGAACGTGAAGCCGACGAAGCCGATGACGGCGACGATCGCGGCGACCATCGCCGCGGTCCAGTTGGGTCCGCGCCGCTCCGGACGGATGCGCTCCGCCTCGAACAGGGGCGCGGCGGGGGTCGGGGCCGGGCGTCCGCCGTGATCGGCCTCGTACCGGGCGAGCAGCTCGGCGGGGTCGAGGCGGACGGCCTTGGCCAGGGTCCTGATGTGGCCGCGGGCGTAGACGTCGCCGCCGCACGGACCGAAGTCGTCGGCCTCGATGGCGTGCACGATGGCGATGCGGACACGGGTGGCGCTGCTGATGTCGTCGACGGTCAACCCGGCGGCGATGCGCGCCTGTTGCAGGGCACGGCCGACGGAGGGGCGGGCTTCCTCAGAAACGTCTTCGGACACGCCTTCGATCGGACGCTCGTCTTCAGGGGAGTTGCCGATGGACACGGGGGCGCCTTTCGAGCGTTTTAGCCGCCTGTGCTGGACGTTCAGTCTATGGGGGGTACAAACGGGTGGGGCAACCGGACGGCGGGACTTGTACGCCATCGGTATGGCTTCGTGTCCCGACGGTGGTGCACCTCTTTGTCGCTTCCCTCAACTTGACGTGCACCATGGGGGAACGGTTGCCCGATGATCCCTAACGGGTGAGTCACGATCGGCCGGCCGGCCGTCCCGATCCGCCACGCGAGGGGATTCGCGCGTACCGTTCCCTACCCCTCGGACTCCCCCCGGATCACCGCGAGCACGCCGTCCAGCTCGTCGGCCTTCACAAGAACGTCACGTGCCTTGGAGCCCTCGCTCGGTCCGACGATGTTGCGCGACTCCATCAGGTCCATCAGGCGTCCGGCCTTGGCGAAGCCGACGCGCAGCTTGCGCTGGAGCATCGAGGTCGACCCGAACTGCGTGGAGACGACCAGCTCGGCCGCCTGGCACAGCAGGTCGAGGTCGTCGCCGATGTCCTCGTCGATCTCCTTCTTCTGCTTGGTGCCGACGGTGACGTCGTCCCGGAAGACGGGCGCCATCTGGTCCTTGCAGTGCTGGACGACGGCCGCGACCTCCTCCTCGGTCACGAACGCGCCCTGCATGCGGGTCGGCTTGTTCGCGCCCATCGGCAGGAAGAGGCCGTCGCCCTTGCCGATCAGCTTCTCCGCGCCGGGCTGGTCGAGGATGACCCGCGAGTCGGCGAGCGAGGAGGTGGCGAAGGCCAGCCGGGAGGGCACGTTCGCCTTGATCAGGCCGGTGACGACGTCGACCGACGGCCGCTGCGTGGCGAGCACCAGGTGGATGCCGGCCGCGCGCGCGAGCTGCGTGATCCGCACGATCGCGTCCTCGACGTCCCGCGGCGCGACCATCATGAGGTCGGCCAGCTCGTCCACGATCACCAGCAGGTACGGGTAGGGCTGGAGCTCGCGCTCGCTGCCCTCGGGCGGCTTGACCTTGCCCTCGCGCACCGCGCGGTTGAAGTCGTCGATGTGCCGGTAGCCGTAGGCCGCGAGGTCGTCGTAGCGCAGGTCCATCTCGCGCACGACCCACTGGAGTGCCTCGGCGGCCCGCTTGGGGTTGGTGATGATCGGCGTGATCAGGTGCGGGATGCCCTCGTAGGCCGTCAGCTCGACGCGCTTGGGGTCGACCAGGATCATCCGGACGTCCTCCGGGGTCGCCCGCATCATGATCGAGGTGATCAGGCAGTTGATGCAGGACGACTTGCCGGACCCGGTGGCGCCGGCGACCAGCATGTGCGGCATCTTCGCCAGCGAGTGCATAACGTAGCCGCCCTCGACGTCCTTGCCGAAGGCGACCAGCATCGGGTCGTCGTCCTCGGCGGACTCCGCGAGCCGCAGCACGTCGCCGAGGTTGACCATCTCGCGGTCGGTGTTGGGGATCTCGATGCCGACCGCGGACTTGCCGGGGATCGGGCTGATGATCCGCACGTCGGGGCTGGCGACGGCGTAGGCGATGTTCTTGGTCAGCGCGGTGATCCGCTCCACCTTCACGGCGGGCCCGAGCTCGACCTCGTACCGCGTGACCGTCGGACCGCGGGTGAAGCCGGTGACGGCCGCGTCGACCTTGAACTCGGTGAAGACCGTGGTGAGCGAGGCCACGACGGCGTCGTTGGCGGCGCTGCGGGACTTGCCGGGGCCGCCACGCGTGAGCAGGTCGAGGGCCGGCAGGGAGTAGGTGATGTCGCCGGAGAGCTGGAGCTGCTCGGCACGCGGCGGCAGTTCCCGCTCCTGGGGCAGCGGGGTCTTGGTGAGGTCGGGCACCTCCACCTTGGCCGGTCCCTGCCCGGACGGCTCCTTCCTGAGCTTGCCGGGCTGCGGGCGCGCGGCCGGTACGGGCGTGGGGGTCGGTGTCGTCGACTCGCGCTCCCCCGTGCTGACGCCCTGGGTGAGGTCGGCGACGAGCGGGGACGGCGGCATCCCGTGCAGGACGGCGCCGTCGAGCGCGGCGGCGGCCGCGGCGGCGACGTCCACGGCGTCCATCGGACGGTTCGCGTCGGGCTGCGGCACGGCGGACCGGCGGGGCCGGCCGCGGCGGCGGCCGGGCGCCTCCTGCTCGTCGCCGTCGGTGTCGTACGGCTCCCCGGCGGGCGGTCCCCCGCGCCTTCGGGGGCGGGCGGGCAGCGACTCGCGCCACTGCTCGTCGTACCGCTCGTCGTCGTCGGTGAACTCCTCCGCCTCCGGGTCGCTGACGAGTCCGAGGCGCACGCCGAGCAGCCGCAGGCGCTGCGGGATGGCGTTGACCGGGGTGGCCGTGACGACCAGCAGCCCGAAGACCGTGAGCAGCACGAGCAGCGGCACGGCGAGTACGTCGGTCATCGTGTACGACAGCGGGGTCGCCGCCCCCCAGCCGATCAGGCCGCCGGCGTCCCTTATGGCCTGCATGCCGGCGCTGCGCGCGGGCGAGCCGCAGGCGATGTGCACCTGGCCGAGGACACCCACGACGAGGGCGGACAGGCCGATCACGATCCGGCCGTTGGCCTCGGGTTTCTCCGGATGCCGGATCAGGCGCACGGCGACGGCGCCGAGCAGGATCGGCGCGAGGAGGTCGAGCCGGCCGAAGGCTCCGGTCACCAGGATCTCGACGAGTTCGCCGACCGGGCCCTTGAGGTCGGCCCAGGTGCCGGCCGCGACGATCAGCGACATGCCGAGCAGCAGCAGCGCGACGCCGTCCTTGCGGTGCGCCGGGTCGAGGTTCTTCGCGCCCTGGCCTATGCCGCGGAAGACGGCGCCGACGGCGTGCGCGATGCCCAGCCAGAGGGCGCGCACGAGCCGGTAGACGCCGCCGGTCGGGCTCGACACCGGTACGGGCGCGGGCTTCCTCGCCGCGGCCTTCTTGGCGGGCGCCCTCTTCGCGGGTGCCTTTTTCGCGGCGGCCTTCCTCGCCGGAGCCTTCGCGGGAGCCGCCGCCTTCTTGGCGGGCTGCTTCTTGGCTGCGGAGGGACGTGAGGCCATGGGTGTGAGGTTACCGGTGGAGACGGCGGTCGACACGTGTGCCTACCGCTTCACCCGTTCGTGTCGTCCGCGGGCGTGTCCGGAACTGACGTGGTGGACGCGGACGCTGACGTGTTTTCACGGACCGCCCCACCGACAGCCTCAGTTCACCGCGGGCTGGCCTCCGGACGAGCCCGGTTCGAGGGCGTCCAGCGCGCGGCGCAGGCCAGTGAGCTTGCGCTCCAAGTGGGCCGCGGTCGCCACCGCCGCCGCGTCGGTCGACTCGTCGCCCAACTGCTTGGAGAGCGCTTCGGCCTGCTCCTCGACGGCCGCCAGCCGCGCCGACAGCTCGGCGAGCAGTCCCGCCGACTCCTTGGTCTCCACGCCCGCGGCCTTGCCGCCGCCCTCCAACTGCAGGCGCAGCAGGGCCGCCTGCTCGCGCAGCTGGCAGTTCTTCATGTACAGCTCGACGAAGACGGAGACCTTGGCGCGCAGCACCCACGGGTCGAACGGCTTCGAGATGTAGTCCACCGCGCCGGCCGCGTACCCGCGGAAGGTGTGATGCGGGCCGTGGTTGATCGCGGTGAGGAAGATGATCGGGATGTCCCGGGTCCGCTCCCGCCGCTTGATGTGGGCGGCTGTCTCGAAACCGTCCATGCCCGGCATCTGGACGTCCAGCAGAATGACCGCGAAGTCGTCCGTGAGCAGTGCTTTGAGTGCTTCCTCCCCGGACGATGCCCGCACCAGCGTCTGATCGAGCGCCGAGAGGATCGCCTCCAGCGCCAGCAGATTCTCCGGCCGGTCATCGACCAGGAGGATCTTGGCCTTCTGCACCATGGCCCGCCCTCCTCGCCCCGGCGTGGGGCCTCCCCTGTCCGCAGGACTTGGGGCAGCACCGGCGGGTGCCGCCCCAGGGGGCGACTCCCTTGCGTCGCCCGTCCTTGTGCCGGTCATCGTAGCCGCACCCCGCCTGTCGCCACACCCTGTCACCGCGATGTCACTGTGTACGTAGCAGGAACGCGACGGGAGACCAGAAGGTTCCCCGAATCCCGTACTTCTACACGAGGTCGGCCACACCGAGTCAGCGGCCCGGCGCGTTCACCGGGGCCCCGCCGCGCTCACATCCACCACGTTCGCACATCGCCGCCGGGACGTGCCGCTCACTCCTCCCGCATCCACTGCTCCATCACCGTCAGCAGGTGGTCGGGGTCGACCGGCTTGGTGACGTAGTCGGAGGCACCCGACTCGATCGCCTTCTCCCGGTCGCCCTTCATCGCCTTGGCGGTCAGCGCGATGATCGGGAGCCCGGCGAACTGCGGCATCCGGCGGATCGCCGTCGTCGTCGCGTACCCGTCCATCTCGGGCATCATGATGTCCATCAGGACGACCGCGACGTCCTCGTGCTGCTCCAGGACCTCGATGCCCTCCCGGCCGTTCTCGGCGTACAGCACGGACAGGCCGTGCTGCTCCAGGACGCTGGTGAGGGCGAAGACGTTGCGGATGTCGTCGTCGACGATCAGCACCTTCTGGCCGCCGAACCGGATGCCCCGGTGCGACTGCGGCGCCGCGTCCTGGTCACCGGCCGGCCGCTGCTCCCGCGGAGCGGCCTGCTCCCCGGGCTCCGGCACCGCCCTGCGGCGGCGCCGGAACAGCGCGGCGGCACCGTTCTGCGAGTCCTGGTACGACTTCACCTCGGCCGGCGTCTCGGCCTGCGGCTCCGGCGTCTCCGCCGGGGCGCTCGCGGAGGCCAGCAGCTCGCCCGCCTCGAGGGCCGGCACCGCCTGCTGGTAGCCGTGCGCCGGCAGCTCGCTCGGGTGCAGCGGCAGGTAGAGGGTGAACGTCGAGCCCCGGCCCGGCTCGCTCTGGGCGTGGATCTCGCCGCCCAGCAGCTGCGCGATCTCCCGGGAGATGGACAGCCCGAGGCCCGTACCGCCGTACTTGCGGCTGGTGGTGCCGTCGGCCTGCTTGAACGCCTCGAAGATCACCCGCATCTTGCTGGCCGCGATCCCGATGCCCGTGTCGCTCACGGAGAACGCGATCAGCTGCCCGTCCGGGTCGGTCATCGAGCCGGCCTCCAGCAGCTGCTCCCGGATGGCCTGCGGCACGTCGTCCCGGGCGGGCCGGATGACCAGCTCGACCGCTCCCGAGTCGGTGAACTTCACCGCGTTGGACAGCAGGTTGCGCAGCACCTGGAGCAGCCGCTGCTCGTCGGTGTGCAGGGTGGCGGGCAGCTCGGGCGACACCCGCACCGACAGGTCGAGGCCCTTCTCCGCGGTCAGCGGCCGGAACGTGGCCTCCACGTAGTCCACGAGCTGGACGAGCGCGATGCGCGTCGGGGAGACGTCCATCTTGCCCGCCTCGACCTTCGACAGGTCGAGGATGTCGTTGATGAGCTGGAGCAGGTCGGAGCCGGCGCCGTGGATGGTCTCGGCGAACTCGACCTGCTTCGGGGACAGGTTCGCGTCGGCGTTGTCGGCGAGCAGCTTGGCCAGGATCAGCAGGGAGTTGAGCGGCGTACGCAGCTCGTGCGACATGTTGGCCAGGAACTCGCTCTTGTAGCGCATGGAGACCGCGAGCTGCTCGGCCCGCTCCTCCAGGACCTGCCGGGCCTCCTCGATCTCGGTGTTCTTCACCTCGATGTCGCGGTTCTGCTGGGCCAGCAGCTCGGCCTTCTCCTCCAGTTCGGCGTTGGACGACTGCAGCGCCTTCTGCCGCTGCTCCAACTCCGCGGAACGCTCGCGCAGCTGCTCGGTCAGCTCCTGCGACTGCTTCAGCAGCACCTCCGTCTTGGTGTTGACGGAGATGGTGTTGACGCTCGTCGCGATCATCTCGGCGATCTGGTTGAGGAAGTCCTTCTGGATCTGCGTGAACGGCGTGAAGGACGCCAGCTCGATGACGCCGAGCACCTTCCCCTCGAACAGCACCGGCAGGACGATCACCTGGGCCGGCGGGGCCTCCCCGAGCCCGGAGGAGATCTTCAGATAACCGGTCGGCGCGTTCTCCACGAGGATGGTGCGCTTCTCCTGGGCGGCCGTACCGACCAGGGCCTCCCCCGGCCGGAAGGACGTCGGCATGGAGCCCATCGAGTAGCCGTACGAGCCGAGCATCCGCAGCTCGTACTGGTCGTCGTGGGCGGCGGCGAGCTCCTGGCCGTCGACCAGCGGCATGGCCAGGAAGAACGCGCCGTGCTGCGCCGACACCACCGGGGTCAGCTCGCTCATGATCAGCGAGGCCACGTCCTGGAGGTCCCGGCGCCCCTGCATCAGCGCGGAGATGCGGGCGAGATTGCCCTTGAGCCAGTCCTGCTCCTTGTTGGCGATCGTGGTGTCGCGCAGGTTGGCGATCATCTTGTTGATGTAGTCCTGGAGCTCGGAGATCTCCCCGGAGGCGTCCACGTCGATCTTCAGGTTCAGGTCGCCGCGGGTCACCGCGGTCGCCACCCGCGCGATGGCGCGCACCTGCCGGGTCAGGTTCCCGGCCATCTCGTTCACGGATTCGGTCAGGTCCCGCCAGGTGCCGTCCACGTCCCGCACCCGCGCCTGTCCGCCGAGCTGGCCCTCCGTGCCCACCTCGCGGGCCACGCGGGTCACCTCCTCGGCGAAGGAGGACAGCTGGTCGACCATGGTGTTGATCGTGGTCTTCAGCTCGAGGATCTCGCCCCGCGCGTCGATGTCGATCTTCTTGGTCAGGTCGCCCTTGGCGATGGCGGTCGTGACCATGGCGATGTTGCGCACCTGACCGGTCAGGTTGGACGCCATCTGGTTCACCGACTCGGTGAGGTCCTTCCACGTGCCGGACACGCCCGGCACGTGCGCCTGCCCGCCGAGGATGCCGTCCGTACCCACCTCGCGGGCCACCTTGGTGACCTGGTCCGCGAACGAACTCAGCGTCTTCACCATGGTGTTGAAGGTCTCGGCGAGCTGCGCGACCTCGCCGCGCGCCTCGATGGTCACCGTCCGCGTCAGGTCGCCGTTGGCGACGGCGGCGGCCACCTGGGAGATGTTCCGCACCTGCACGGTGAGGTTCTTCGCCATCAGGTTGACGTTGTCGCTGAGGTCCTTCCAGATGCCCACCACACCGGGCACGTGGGCCTGCCCGCCGAGGATGCCCTCGGTACCCACCTCGCGCGCCACCCGCGTGACCTGCTCGGCGAACGACGACAGCTGGTCGACCATGGTGTTGACGGTGGTGACGAGCTCGAGGATCTCGCCCTTGGCGTCGACGGTGATCTTCTTCGACAGGTCGCCCTTGGCCACGGCGGTGGTGACCTCGGCGATGTTGCGGACCTGCATGGTCAGGTTGTTGGCCATGCCGTTCACGGACTGCGTGAGGTCCTTCCAGGTGCCGGAGACGCCCTGCACCTCGGCCTGGCCGCCCAGGATGCCCTCGGTACCGACCTCCCGCGCGACGCGCGTGACCTCCTGCGCGAACGACGACAGCTGGTCCACCATCGTGTTCAGCGTGTTCTTGAGCTCCAGGATCTCCCCGCGCGCGTCCACGGTGATCTTCTGGGACAGGTCACCGCGGGCCACCGCCGTCGCGACCTGCGCGATGTTGCGGACCTGCGCGGTGAGGTTGCCAGCCATGCCGTTCACCGAGTCGGTCAGGTCGCGCCACACCCCGGCGACCCCGGGCACCTGCGCCTGACCGCCGAGACGGCCCTCCGTGCCCACCTCGCGGGCCACCCGCGTGACCTGCTCGGCGAACGACGACAGCTGGTCCACCATCGTGTTGATGGTGTTCTTCAGCTCCAGGATCTCCCCGCGCGCGTCGACGTCGATCTTCTGGGAGAGGTCGCCGCGGGCCACGGCCGTCGTCACCTGCGCGATGTTGCGCACCTGGGAGGTCAGGTTCCCCGCCATCGAGTTGACGGAGTCCGTGAGCTCCTTCCAGGTGCCCGACACCCCGTCGACGCGGGCCTGACCGCCGAGGCGGCCCTCGGTGCCCACGTCCCGCGCCATCCGGGTCACCTGGTCGGCGAAGCTGGAGAGCTGGTCCACCATCGTGTTGACGGTGTTCTTCAGCTGGAGCATCTCGCCGGAGACGTCCACGGTGACCTTCTGCGACAGGTCGCCGTTGGCCACGGCCGTCGTCACCTGCGCGATGTTCCTGACCTGACCGGTGAGGTTGCGGAACGCCGTGTTGACCGAGTCCGTGAGGTCCTTCCACGTGCCCGCCGCGCCCGGCACCTGCGCCTGGCCGCCCAGCTCACCCTCGACACCGACCTCCCGGGCCACCCGGGTGACCTCGGCACCGAAGGCGGACAGCTGGTCCACCATCGTGTTGACGGTGTTCTTCAGCTCCAGCATCTCGCCGGCCACGTCGACGGTGACCTTCTGCGACAGGTCGCCGTTGGCCACCGCCGTCGTCACCGCGGCGATGTCACGCACCTGAGTGGTCAGGTTCCGGAAGACGGTGTTGACGGAGTCGGTCAGGTCCTTCCAGATCCCCGCCGCCCCCGGCACGTTCGCCTGGCCGCCGAGCTGTCCCTCGCCGCCGACCTCGTTGGCCACCCTCGTGACCTCGTCCGCGAAGATCCGCAGCGTCTCGGTCATCTGGTTGACCGTCTCGGCGAGCTGCGCCACCTCGCCGCGGGCCGGCACGGTGACCTTCAGCGACAGGTCACCGTTGGCGACCGCGGTCGTCACCTCGGAGATCCCGCGCACCTGGGCCGTCAGGTTCCCGGCCATGGTGTTGACGGAGTCGGTCAGCTCCTTCCACACGCCCGCCACCCCGGGCACCTGGGCCTGGCCGCCCAGCGCACCCTCGGTGCCCACCTCGCGGGCGACGCGTGTCACCTCGGAGGAGAACGCGGAGAGCTGGTCCACCATCGTGTTGACGGTGTTCTTCAGCTCCAGCATCTCGCCGGCCACGTGCACCGTGACCTTCCGGGACAGATCTCCCTTGGCCACGGCCGTCGTCACCAGCGCGATGTCCCGCACCTGCGCGGTCAGCCGGTACGCCATGGTGTTGACGGAGTCCGTGAGGTCCTTCCAGGAACCGGACATGCCGCGCACCTGGGCCTGCCCGCCCAGCTTGCCCTCGGTTCCGACCTCACTGGCCACCCGCGTGACCTCGTCCGTGAACGTCGACAACTGGTCGACCAGGTTGTTCACGGTCCGTCCGACCTTCAGGAACTCCCCGCGCAGCGGATGCCCGGTACCCTCCGCCGTCTGCGTCCGCAGTTCCATGCGGGGCGACAGGTCACCGTCCGCCACCGCCGACAACACCCGGCTGACCTCGGAGACGGGCCGCACGAGGTCGTCGACGAGCGCGTTGGAGTTGTCGATCGCGGTGGCCCAGGACCCTTCGCAGGCCCCCGTCTCCAGCCGCTCCGTGAGCTTGCCCTCCCGCCCGACCATGCGCCGCACCCGCGCCAGCTCGCCGGTGAGGTGCAGATTGCGGTCGGCCACCTCGTTGAAGACGGCCGCGATCTCCGACATCACGCCGTCGCCCGACACCGTGAGCCGTTTGCGGAAGTTTCCCTGCCGCATGGCCACGAGGGCCGCGAGCAGCCGGTTCAGCGCGGCCGTGTCGACCGTCGTCGTCCCGCCTCGTGCCGTGCCCTGCTTACTCAGGGACTGTCCGCCTTTCGCGCGCGTCTTCGTGGCCCGCGTCGCTGCGCCAGACTCCACTGTGTCCCTCCCGCAGGGGTCGACCGTTACTGCTGTGCCCGGTGCGCCTCACGGTGACCGGTTACTGCCAGGTGCTTCTGTGCCGCCATGTGCCCGGGCCGGCCCACCGGGCCGCTGCCAGGGCTGCTGCCCAATGAGCCCGCTCGGCATTCGGCCTGCGCGGACGCACACAGGAAGCCTGCCCAGTGTTTCACCCCTGCCGAACCAGGCCATAACAGTTCGGCAGCTTCGCACATCGTCCGCACACCCTCTGGGCGGAAACACTGCAGACCGGCATCCGCGGGGGCGGCGAAGGTAAGTAACCTTGCATGCGGCTGTCCAGCCGTGCCGGTTCCGTCCGGCCTGGGCGGTGGCACGAGACGGAGCGGGCATCGGAGGGGCGGCCGGACACATGACCACCGGACTGATCCCGGGGGAGCAGCCCCCGGATCCCGGGCCGACGGACGGCCTGCGGCAGCAGCGGCACGACCGGGGCGGTCGTGAGGCCGTGCAGGTGCATGTGGACGTGGAGAGAGGGTCGAGGAGTTCTGTGATCACCGCGCGCGCGGCCGCCAGTTTCGAGCCCGTCGGACGATCGGTGGCGAGCGCACGTTCCTTCGTCCGCGACACCCTCCAGGGCTGGGGCCACGCCGACATCGTCGACGATGCCGTGGTGCTCACCAGCGAGCTGGTGACCAATGCCGTCGTGCACGCCGGTACCGCGGCCGACGTGGTGTGTCTGCGCAGTGACGACGGCGTGCGGATCGAGGTGGCCGACCGCTACCCCGAGCGCGAGGTCCCCATCCAGGGCGCGGCCGTCAACATGGGCAGCCCCGACCGCGAGGGCGGGCGCGGCCTCCAGCTCTGCGCGGCCCTGGCCGGCCACTGGGGCGTCGAGTACACGCCCACGCACAAGAACGTCTGGTTCCAGCTGGACCTGCCCGCGCGCGCGGTCGGCACCCGCAGCGCCGGCCCGGCCCTTCCGGCCGAGCTGCTGCCCGTCGCCGACGGCCGCGTGCGTGTCGCGGTCGTCCAGATCGACCGCACCGGCGCCATCACCGCCTGGAACGAGGACGCCGAGGAACTCTTCGGCTACCCGGCCGAGCAGGTCACCGGCAAGCCGCTGGCCGACCTCGCCGCCTGGCCGCACACCCCGGGCACCAGTACGGGCATCGTCGAGGCGCTCCAGCTCTCCCGCTGGGAGGGGAGCTACGGCATAAGGGGCGCCGACGGACGCGTCGCGCCGGTCTACGCCTCCCACCTGCGTGTCCGTGACGCTAGCGGGGAGCCTTCCACGGTCTGCCTCCTCGTGCGCGATCACGAGCGTGCCGTGCTGCAGACCCCGCTGCGGGTGCCCGCCTCCGACTCCGGCGGCTCCTCCGAGGGCACGAGCACCGACCCCTTCGAGGTGTTCATCGGCTCTCCCGCCCCGGACGACCTCGACGGCCTCCTCCAGCGCACCGTCGAACGCGCCCGCGACATGCTGGACGCCGACGCCGCCTTCCTGCTGCTCGCCACCGACGACGAAACGGAGTTGGAGGTCCGCGCCTCCACCGGTCTGCCCTCCGCCCGCCAGCGCTTCGCCCGTGTCCCCGTCGAGGCGGGCCCCGGCCGCTACGGTTCCGCGCGCATGCCCGCCGTCCACGACGACCTCGCCGCGGTCCCCGGTGCCGTCCCCCTGCTGAACGGCACGGGGATGCGCTCCGTCGTCACCGTCCCCCTCAAGGTCGAGGGCCGCCTCACCGGTTCCCTCGGCGTCGCGGCCGAGGCCGCCGGCCGGTACTCCAACGAGGAGGCGCTGCGCCTCCAGTTCGCCGCGGACCGCATCGCCCTGGCCGTGGAGTCGGCCCGGCTGGGCGAGCTGGAGCGGCTGCGCCGCGGTTCGCTCAGCTTCCTCGTCGAGGCCTCCGACCTTCTCGCCGGCACCCTGGACCGGGACCAGACCCTGGCGCTCATGGCGCAGATGACGGTCCCGACGCTGGCCACCTGGTGCGCCGTCTACACCATCGCCGACCAGGCCTCGGACCCGTATCTGTCGTACGTCCTGCACGAGGACGAGGAACTGATCGACGGCATCAAGTCGCTCCTCTCGAAGATCGACCCGCCCGACCCGGTGCCGACACCGGGCGCCCGCGTCTGGACGGCCCCCGCCGAGGTCGCCCACCAGGCGGCGCTGCGCAGTTCCATGCGCAGCCTCGGTCTGAGCGCCGGCTCCACCCAGCAGGTCGGCTCCGGCATCGGCCCGACGCTGGCCACGGCCTCCGCCGTCGGCGGCGAGACGGTGGTCCTGCCCCTGGTCGCCCGCAACCGCGTCATCGGCATGCTGACCCTGGGCAAGCCCACCGACGAGCACTTCCGCCAGGAGATCCTGGAGCTCGCCGAGGACCTGTCCCGCCGAGCCGCCCTGGCCCTGGACAACGCCCGTCTGTACTCGGAGCGCACGGCCATCAGCCAGTCCCTCCAGCGCAGCCTCCTGCCGCCCGAGCTTCCCCTGATCGACGGCGTCGAGGTCGAGGTCATCTACCGCGCGGCCGGCGAGGGCAACGAGGTCGGCGGCGACTTCTACGACCTCTTCCCGATCAGCGACGGCGCCTACGGTTTCGCCATCGGCGACGTCTGCGGTACGGGCCCGAACGCGGCGGCCGTCACGGGCCTGGCCCGGCATGCGCTGCGTCTGCTGGCCCGGGAGGGTCTGAGCGGGCCCGCGGTCCTGGAGCGCCTCAACTCCGCGATCCTGGACGAGGGCGCCCGCAGCCGCTTCCTCACGCTCCTGTACGGCGAGATGCGTCCGCAGGAGGACGGCAGCGCGGAGCTGAGGGTCGTGTGCGCCGGCCATCCCCTGCCTCTGCGCCTGCGCCAGGACGGCACGGTGGAACCGGCGGCCGAACCGCAGCCGCTCCTCGGCGTCATCGAGGACCTGGAACTCTACGAGGAGACGGTCACCCTGGACCCGGGCGACGTCCTGCTCTGTGTCACGGACGGCGTCACGGAGCGCCGCGAGGGCACCCGCATGCTGGGGGACGACGGCCTCGCCGATGTGCTGACCACGTGCACGGGACTTACGGCGGGCGCTGTGGCGGCTCGCATCATGCGTGCGGTGGAGCGTTTCGCGTCGGACGCGCCGTCCGACGACATGGCGATCCTGGCGATGCGCGTGCCGGAGCCGCACACCGACTGACACCCCGGTTCAGGGCATGCGAAAGGCCCCGCCCGATGGGCGGGGCCTTTCGTGGTGGAGCCCCCAAACGGAATCGAACCGTTGACCTTCTCCTTACCATGGAGACGCTCTACCGACTGAGCTATAGGGGCCTGTCGCCTTTTCGAGGTTTCCCTCGCGGCAACGGAATAGATCATACCCCGAACATGCGGGTGCTCCCAACACGGCTTTACCGGGCGGGTTGCAGCAGCCCTCCGAGCGCGTTGCACGCGGACACGATGCGCTGCATGTCGCGTTTCGTCAGCGAGGCGTCCACCGGCAACGCGAGCGTCTCGTCGGCGGCCCGCTCCGTCACCGGCAAGGACACACAACTCCGGAACGTGGCCATGCGGTGTACCGGTGTCTTCACCGGCACCCGGCAGTCGACTCCCCTGCCGCGTACGGCTCTTGCGAAGGCGTCCCGGTCGGGGCGGCCGTTGCCCGGCACGCGGACCACGTACTGCTGATAGGTGTGCCCGTCGCCCCCGTCGGGGATGTGCACGCCCCTCAACTTCGCGTCGAGGTAAGCCGCACGCTCCCTGCGCTGCGCTGTCTCGTCGTACGGGCTGTCGGACTCCCCGTGCGCCAGGACGAGCAGTCCGCGCCGCTCCCCGATCCCGTGCAGCCGGGCCATGTCCGCCGGCCGCCCGAACCGGTGCACGGCGACGACGGCCGCGGTGCGGGGGGTCAGCGCCGCCTCCACGGCGGACGGGTCGAGGCAGTACGTCGCCGGATCTATGTCGGCGAACACCGGCAACGCACCGATCTGGACCACACTTTCGGCGACCTCTGCGTTCCCGAAGGCGGGCACGACGACCTCGTCGCTGATGCCTACGCCGGCGGCGCTGAGCATGGCAGCAGTACTCATGCCGACGATGCTGGTTGCATCACGTGAACGTCAAGTGACGGCAATCAAAAAAGGGTTGGACCCGGAACCGAAGTTCGGGGTCCAACCCTTTTGAATGATTGTTCGGCGGCGTCCTACTCTCCCACAGGGTCCCCCCTGCAGTACCATCGGCGCTGAAAGGCTTAGCTTCCGGGTTCGGAATGTAACCGGGCGTTTCCCTAACGCTATGACCACCGAAACACTATGAAACAGACAACCAGCCGCCCCTGTGACCGGGGACGGGTTGTTCGTGGTTTCAGAACCAACACAGTGGACGCGAGCAACTGAGGACAAGCCCTCGGCCTATTAGTACCGGTCACCTCCACACCTCACGGTGCTTCCAGATCCGGCCTATCAACCCAGTCGTCTACTGGGAGCCTTACCCCATCAAGTGGGTGGGAGTCCTCATCTCGAAGCAGGCTTCCCGCTTAGATGCTTTCAGCGGTTATCCCTCCCGAACGTAGCCAACCAGCCATGCCCTTGGCAGGACAACTGGCACACCAGAGGTTCGTCCGTCCCGGTCCTCTCGTACTAGGGACAGCCCTTCTCAAGACTCCTACGCGCACAGCGGATAGGGACCGAACTGTCTCACGACGTTCTAAACCCAGCTCGCGTACCGCTTTAATGGGCGAACAGCCCAACCCTTGGGACCGACTCCAGCCCCAGGATGCGACGAGCCGACATCGAGGTGCCAAACCATCCCGTCGATATGGACTCTTGGGGAAGATCAGCCTGTTATCCCCGGGGTACCTTTTATCCGTTGAGCGACGGCGCTTCCACAAGCCACCGCCGGATCACTAGTCCCGACTTTCGTCCCTGCTCGACCCGTCGGTCTCACAGTCAAGCTCCCTTGTGCACTTACACTCAACACCTGATTGCCAACCAGGCTGAGGGAACCTTTGGGCGCCTCCGTTACTCTTTAGGAGGCAACCGCCCCAGTTAAACTACCCATCAGACACTGTCCCTGATCCGGATCACGGACCCAGGTTAGACATCCAGCACGACCAGACTGGTATTTCAACGACGACTCCACCCATACTGGCGTATGGACTTCAAAGTCTCCCAGCTATCCTACACAAGCCGAACCGAACACCAATATCAAACTGTAGTAAAGGTCCCGGGGTCTTTCCGTCCTGCTGCGCGAAACGAGCATCTTTACTCGTAGTGCAATTTCACCGGGCCTATGGTTGAGACAGTCGAGAAGTCGTTACGCCATTCGTGCAGGTCGGAACTTACCCGACAAGGAATTTCGCTACCTTAGGATGGTTATAGTTACCACCGCCGTTTACTGGCGCTTAAGTTCTCAGCTTCGCC
>NZ_JBHXFL010000015.1:0-138884 GCF_042724095.1 Streptomyces sp. NPDC127100 | reverse complement strand
CCCTACTACGCGGCCGAACGCGGCCTCGTCGACGACGTCATCGACCCCGCCGAGACCCGCGAGGTCCTCATCCGCTCCCTGGCGATGCTCCACACCAAGCACGCCGACCTGCCCTCCCGCAAGCACGGCAACCCGCCGCAGTGACCCGAGGAGCCACTCCCATGTCCATTTCCGACATCCGCGTCGAGAAGGGCCACGCCGAGCCCGAGGAAGTCGCCGCCATCACGGCCCTCCTGCTGGCCCGTGCCGCCGCCCGCCCCGCCGAGATCGCCCCGACCCACGGCGGGGGCCGCGTCCGCGCGGGCTGGCGCCGCCTGGAGCGCGAGCCCGGCTTCCGCGCCCCCCACAGCTGGCGCTGACCGCACCGAAGAGGCCCCCTCCACCAGGAGGGGGCCTCTTCGCGTCCCGGAGCAGGACCGGCAACCGCCCCCGGGCACACAACAGCCCCCGGCAGCCGGTGGCCGCAGGGGGCTGTGCGCTACCCGGTGTGACGGGTGCGGGGTGCTCGTCTAGCGCAGGCGCGCCATCAGCGCGTGCTCCACGAGAGTGATGAGCGCACTCTTGGCGTCGGCCCGGTGCCGCGCGTCCGTCGTGATGATCGGGGTGTCGGGGCCGATCTGCAGCGCCTCCCGGACCTCGTCCGGGTTGTACGGCTGCTGCCCGTCGAACCCGTTCAGGGCGATGACGAACGGCAGGCCGCTGTTCTCGAAGTAGTCGACCGCCGGGAAGCAGTCGGCCAGACGCCTCGTGTCGACCAGCACGACCGCGCCGATGGCGCCGCGCACCAGGTCGTCCCACATGAACCAGAAGCGGTCCTGGCCGGGCGTGCCGAACAGGTAGAGGATCAGGTCCTGGTCGAGCGTGATACGGCCGAAGTCCATGGCGACCGTGGTGGTCGTCTTGTCCCCCGTGTGGGTGAGGTCGTCGATACCCGCGGACGCGGATGTCATCACGGCCTCTGTGCGCAGCGGGTTGATCTCCGAGACGGCGCCGACGAACGTGGTCTTGCCCACGCCGAAACCGCCCGCCACCACGATCTTCGCGGACGTGGTGGAGCGGGAAGGCCCTCCGCTAGAGCTTGCGAAGTCCACTGAGCACCCTTTCGAGCAGTGTCACGTCTGGCTGGCCGCCGGCGTTCTCGTCGCCGCCGGGCTGATGGATGGCGACCAGGCCCGCCTCCGCCAAGTCGGCGACGAGGATCCTGGCCACGCCGAGAGGGATCGTCAGCAGGGCCGAGATCTCGGCCACCGACTTGATCTCCCGGCAGAGGTTGCAGATCCGCTGATGCTCGGGCAGCTGGCCCTGCATCTGGTGCGGCTGCGCGGTGGTGTGCACCAGCGCCTCGATGGCGAGCTGGTAACGCGGCCTGGTGCGGCCGCCCGTCATGGCGTACGGACGCACCAGGGGGTTGTTCGACGCCCCCGCGGGCGTCGGCTCGGGGGCGCGGCGCTGCGGCTGCACGGGCTGGATGCGCGGAGCGTGCGGCTGGTCGTACGGCGAAGGGCCGGGGCCCTGCGGCGCGTACGGCTGCCGGTGGCTCGGGGCGGAGGGGAAGCCGTACCCGTTCGCCGAGCCGTCGTTCTGGCCCTGCGCGGGGCCGTACGACCAGTTGCCCGAAGACGGACCGCCTGGGGGTGTTGCCACTTTTCTCCTCCTCCGACTGTGCCTGGCATCCAGCGCTGTGGAGCCGCGTCCCGAAACTTTACGGGCACGGGACGCCAAAACGCACCGTCTGTCCTTTAGTTGAGAAGGCTCCCCTGGAGCTCGGCTCGCAGATCCGGCGTCAGGACAGTGCCCGCACGGTCCACCAGAAGGGCCATCTCGTACCCAATGAGGCCGATGTCCGCCTCCGGGTGTGCGAGAACCGCGAGCGAGGAACCATCGGAAATGGACATGATGAAGAGGAATCCCCGCTCCATCTCCACAACCGTCTGGTTCACGCTGCCGCCCTCGAAGATGCGCGAGGCACCGGCGGTCAGCGAGGTCAGACCGGAGGCGACGGCCGCGAGCTGATCGGCGCGGTCGCGGGGGAACCCTTCGGACATCGCCAGAAGGAGTCCGTCGGCGGAGACCACCACCGTGTGGGACACCCCCGGGGTGTTGTCCACGAAGTTGGTGATCAACCAGTTCAGGTTCTGTGCCGCCTGGCTCATCGGGCTCACACTAACGCTCCTGGTTGTAGGTGCTGTCAGGACCACGGTGTTCATTCCTTGTGTCCTGGCCGTTCGTTTCACTGCCTGCGGTGCGGCCTCGTTGGACACCGCGTCGCAGGTTGCTCAGCCTGCCCCGGACGTCCTCCGGGGCGCGGGAGACCTGTGGGCCCCCCTGGGGAGTGGTTTCGGCGGCGCCCTCGACCAGGTTGGCCTTGGGAACCCGCCGCGGCAGGCCGGAGGAGGTCACCCCGCCCGCCTTCGGCTTGCGCAGCTGGGAGGCCTGCTGCCAGCGCTCGTCGTTGGCCGAGCGCCAGTCGTCGGGGCCGTCCGCCGCCGGAGCCGGTGCCGGTGCCTCGTGGTCCACGAGCCCCGTGTCGCCCTGACCGCCCGCGGGGGAACCGCGGCGCGGAAGGCCGGCGTCGGTGAGCTGGTGGGCGGCGGAGGGGGCCGGTCCCGGACGGTCGAAGCCTACGCGGTCCGCGTCGGCCACGTCAGCGGCCTGCGCGGAATCCGTCTCGGGTGTATCCGCAGGGTACTGGGCCTGGTAGCCGTTGTGGTAACCGTCCTGCTGGGGCCAGTCGTCCTGGTGGCGCCGCTGCTCGAAGGCCGAGTAGGGGTCCTGGGCGCCGGATTCGGCCGGCTGGTGCCCGCCCCGGCCCGGCTCGGCGTACGACGGGTCGGCGTAACCGCCGTTCGGCGCGTAGCCGTCGCCCTGGGGCAGGCCGCCGTTCGGCGCGTAGTACTGCTCCTCGTACGACGTCTGCTGCGGATCCGCGTACGCCTGCTGCTGGTCGGCGTAGGACGAGGGCCGGCCGTAGGAACCGCTCTGCTGTTCCTGGTAGCCGTCCTGGCCCTGGCCGTAGACCGGCTGCTGCCCGGTGAACGGGTCCTGGTACCCGGCCGCCTCGCCGTTGCCGTGGCCGTCGGGGTCCGCCGGACCCGGCAGCTCGGGCTGCGACTGGGCCTCCAGGGCGGCGCGGCGCTCCTCGCGCATCAGCGAGCGGCCGACGGGGTCGAGCTCGCGGATGTCGTCGGGGACCTCGGTGTAGCGGCTGTCGTCGAAGCCCAGTTCCGCGGCGGTCCGCATGGGCTGGCCGACCTGGCCGAAACCGTCGCCCCGGAAGTCCTGCTCCGGGATGATCTGCGAGACGGTGAACTCGTCGCGCTGCATCTGCTGCTCGCCGCCGCCACCGCCGTGCGTGATGGCGTCCGGGAGCATGACCAGCGAGGTGGTGCCCGCCTGCTCGCCCGAGGGGCGGAGCTGGACGCGGATGCCGTGCCGGTCGGACAGCCGGCCGACCACGAACAGGCCCATGCGCTGCGAGATCGCGGCGTCCACGGTCGGCGGGTTGGCCAGCTTGTGGTTGATGTCGGCGAAGTCCTCGGCGGTCAGGCCGATGCCCTTGTCGTGGATCTCGACCATCACACGGCCGTCGGGCAGCCGGGTCGCGGTGACGCGGACCTTGGTCTGCGGGGAGGAGAACGTGGTCGCGTTCTCCAGGAGCTCGGCCAGCAGGTGCACGAGGTCGGTCACGGCCCGGCCGTGGATCTCGGCCTCCGGCACGCCGGACAGCTCGATGCGCTCGTACTGCTCCACCTCGGAGGAGGCCGCGCGCAGCACGTCGACCAGCGGGACCGGCTGGTCCCAGCGGCGGCCGGGCTCCTCGCCGGCGAGGACCAGCAGGTTCTCGCCGTTGCGGCGCATACGGGTGGCGAGGTGGTCCAGCCGGAAGAGGTTCTCCAGCTGGTCGGGGTCGGCCTCGTTGTTCTCCAGGTCGGTGATCAGGCTCAACTGGCCCTCGATCAGCGACTGGTTGCGGCGCGACAGGTTGGTGAAGATCGCGTTGATGTTGCCCCGCAGCAGGGCCTGCTCGGAGGCGAGCCGGACCGCCTCGCGGTGCACCTGGTCGAAGGCGCGGGCGACTTCGCCGATCTCGTCGGTGGAGCTGATCGGGATCGGGGCCACACGGGTGTCGACCCGGCCGGGGTCCGTGCGGGAGAGCTGGTCGACCAGCGACGGCAGCCGCTGCTCGGCGATGCCGAAGGCGGCGTTGCGCAGCTGGCGCATGGAGCGGCTCATCTGGCGGGCCACCATGCCGGCCAGGACGAAGGCGGCGAGCAGGGCGAGGACGACCGCGGCACTCGTGATGTAGGTGTCCTGCTCGGCGTCGTCGGCGATGGCGGAGGCCTCCGCCACCGCCTTGTCGGCCATGTCCGACTCGATCTTGCCGTAGGCGTCGAACTTGAGGGTGTTGACCGCCCACCAGTTCTCCGGCGTGATGCCCTGCGCGGCCAGGGCGGCGCGGGCATCGGCGTCCGTGGAGTCCAGGCCGGCCAGCTCGGAGATCATGGTGGTCGGGTTGGCCGGCGGCGGCACGTAGTCCGGGTCCTTGGCCTTGGCCTCCTTGGCCATGGCCGCGCCGTCCTCCTTGAGCTTCGCCTCGGCGTCCTCGAGCTTCTGCGCGTCCGCCTCGGTGCCGCCGCCGATGTACTCCTCGACGGCGATGCGCTCGAGGTAGGCGTAGGAGGAGAGGGCGACGCGCTGGCTGGCGAGGTGGCTCGGCTCCGGACCCGGCTTGACCAGCATGTGCATGCCGATGGAGCGCTCCAGCGAGAGCGCCGCCTTGGTCAGGGAGATCGCGTAGACGGTACGGCCGTAGGAGGTGATGTTGCCGGTGCCCAGACCGAGCTCGTTGGCGAACTCCATCAGCGGGTGGGCGATCCCGGTGTAGCCCTCTTCCGTCTCCACGCCCTTGAGCTTGGAGGTGTAGGCGGTCGCGCGCAGGGTCTGGAGCTTGGGCTCCTGCTCGCGGAACACCTTGAGCCGGCGTTCCAGACCGGCCTTGGCCGGCATGTTCTGGGCGGCCTCGTCGAAGGCGTCGGCGGCGTCGTCCGTGGCCCCGCGGGCCTTGGCGACGGTCGCGTCCTTCTCGTCCTTGCCCTGCAGCAGCGGTGCGGCGGTGAGGTCGCGCTCGTTGTAGAGGGCACTGGCGTAACCGAGAGAGGCGCGCACCAGGCGTGCCGTGTTCTCGGCGTCCTCGGCGTCCTGCCAGGTGTCGATCGAGCTCTTCACCTGGAAGCCGCCCATGACGAGGCCGACCAGCACGGGTATGAGCAGGATCGCGTTCAGCCGGGTGGTCACCCGCCAGTTGCGCGGGGTGAAACGGCCGCCGCTCGGGGCGGGCGCGGCCGTAGGCTCCGAAGCGGGCACGGGGGCGGGCGCCGCTGCACGCGGCGGCGGGGTGAAGTTGCCCCGGGCCGATGGCTCGGGACTGCTCTTGCTTCGCCTCACTCGACCAACAACCTCTCGGCGGTCGGCACCTACGTCGTGCCGCTGTGTATCAGCGCCCAGTACGCCATCGAGTACGTGCTACTGCTGAGTACGTCTTTGACCATTGGGCAGTTCTCGCATTCCAGCACGACGACCTGCGCTCTTCCAAACAGTGGAACGAGCGGGTTACACGTGATGTAAGCCCCAGATAAAACGGTCAAAAAGAGCGAGGCCCGTCAAAAGACGGGGCCTCCGTGCGCACAGCGACACCGGTCGACCGCGAGCTGTGTCGGTACCACCCGATTCCTCTGCCGAAACGTTATGAACGCCGGAGCCGGCCGTGTCGAAGGACACAGCCGACTCCGGTACGTCTACGACAACTGCCGTAGTCCCTTGCCGAATTGGATCTTTCCGGCCGCGAGGGCCTACCGGAGACGCGCCATCAGCGCGTGTTCCACCAGCGTGATCAGCGCACTCTTGGCGTCGGCCCGGTGCCGCGCGTCCGTGGTGATGATCGGGGTGTCGGGGCCGATCTGCAGCGCCTCGCGCACCTCGTCCGGGGTGTACGGCTGCTGCCCGTCGAACCCGTTGAGCGCGACGACGAACGGCAGACCGCTGTTCTCGAAGTAGTCCACCGCCGGGAAGCAGTCGGCCAGCCGGCGGGTGTCGCACAGGACGACCGCGCCGATGGCGCCGCGTACCAGGTCGTCCCACATGAACCAGAAGCGGTCCTGGCCGGGCGTGCCGAACAGGTACAGGATCAGGTCCTGGTCGAGCGTGATGCGGCCGAAGTCCATGGCGACCGTGGTGGTCGTCTTGCCCCCGGCATGCGTGAGGTCGTCGATCCCCGCGCTGGCGGAGGTCATCACGGCCTCCGTACGCAGCGGGTTGATCTCGGAGACGGCGCCCACGAACGTGGTCTTGCCGACACCGAAGCCACCGGCCACCACGATCTTCGCGGAGGTGGTCGCCCGGCCTCCGTCAGAGCTTGCGAAGTCCACTGAGCACCCTTTCGAGCAGTGTCACGTCCGGCGCACCGCCGTTGTTCTCGTCGCCGCCCGGCTGGTGGATCGCGACGAGCCCGGCCTCGGCGAGGTCCGCGACCAGGATCCTGGCCACACCCAGCGGCATGGACAGCAGCGCCGACACCTCCGCCACCGACTTCACCTCGCGGCAGAGGTGGCAGATGCGCTGGTGCTCGGGAAGCAGCCCCATGAGCGCTGCCGGGTCGGCCGTCGTGCTGATCAGCGCCTCGATGGCGAGCTGGTAGCGCGGCCTCGTCCGGCCGCCGGTCATCGCGTATGGACGTACCAGCGGCTGGTCGCCCTCGTCCTCGTACGGCTCCGCGTACGGATCATGAGAGGCGGTGGGCGGGGTCATGAATCCTCCGGGCGGGACAGCAGGTCGGTCAGTCGTGCCGTCTGACGAGGCCGGTGGGGGGATTGTGGCGGCCGGACGGTGATTTGGTGAGACGGGTGGTGCCGGGGCCGATCAGTGGAGCAGACTGCCTTGCAGTTCGGCGCGCAGATCCGGGGTGAGGACCGCGCCCGCGCGGTCGACCAGCAGCGCCATCTCGTAGCCGACGAGGCCGATGTCGCACTCCGGGTGCGCGAGAACGGCGAGGGACGAGCCGTCCGAGACGGACATGAGGAAGAGGAACCCGCGTTCCATCTCCACGACCGTCTGGGCGACGCTGCCGCCCTCGAAGATCCGGGACGCCCCGGCCGTCAGCGAGGTCAGCCCCGAGGCGACCGCCGCGAGCTGATCGGCGCGGTCGCGCGGGAAGCCTTCCGACATCGCCAGAAGGAGTCCGTCGGCGGACACGACGACGGTGTGGGACACCCCTGGGGTGTTGTCCACGAAATTCGTGATCAACCAGTTGAGGTTCTGTGCCGCCTGGCTCATCGGGCTCAACTAACGCTCCTGCTGGTGAGTGGGCCGCGGGTAGCTGCCGGTCTGGTTGGTACCGGCCTGACGGCCCTGTGCGATTCCCCGACGGAGATTGGTCAGCCGGCCGCGCACCTCGTCGGGCGCGCGCGAAACCTGCGGACCGTTCTGGTGCGACTGCTGCTGAGCCGTGCCCGGGACCAGGTTGGCCCGGGGTACGCGGCGCGGCAGACCGGAGGTGGTGACACCGCCGGCCGCAGGCTGCCGGACGCGTTCGGCCTGCCGGACGAGGTCGTCGTTCGGCGAGCTGCGCCAGGCGGAGTCGGCGGGCCGCTGGGGGGCCGCCGGGGTCTGGGGCTGGGCCTGCGGTTCCGCGGCGGGCGCGGGTGCGGGGGCGTTGTTCTCCGCCCGCTCCCTGCGGTCGCCGTGGAACCAGTTGGTCTCCAGCGTGTCGTACAGCGGGGTGCGTCCGTCGCCGGGACCGGCGGCCGGCGGCAGGGCCCAGCCGTCGGCCGGCCGCTGCTGGGCCGGGGCACCGTGGCCGGGCTCCTGCTGGGCGGGGCGCTGCTGCGGGGCCGACGGGCGCGGGGCGCCGAAGTCGTTGCCCGCGGAGGCGCCGTTCACCTGAGGGCGCTCGAACTGGCCGGTGACGGCGGGGTCCTGACGGCCCGGCAGGCGGTGCTGCCCGGTCGAGCCGTCGCCGTACGCCGGGGCGCCCGGGAACTGGCCGGTCCGGGAGGGGTCGCCGGGACCCTGCTGGGCCGGCTGCCCCCCGAAGACGTCCGAGCGGACGAACGACCCGCCGTCGTGCTGCGGGGCGGCCGGCTCGGGCCGCGAGAACTGGTCGTCGTGCGGGGCGTTCGTGCCGCCGTGGCCGTACGGGTCCGCGGCGGGCTGGGCGAACTGGCCCGTGTTCAGCGGGTCGTCCCGGCGCGGCATCGGGGCGTCGAAGTCCGGGCGGGCGAACTCCGCCGTGGCGCCGGGGCCCTGGCTCTCGCCGAACCCGGGGAACGCCGGCATCTCGGACGTCGCGCCCGGACCCTGCTGGTCGCCGAAGCGCGGCGCCCGGTCCGTCCGGGAGGAGTCCGGCTCCTCGTGGCCGCGCGGGGCGTCCAGCGAGGCGCGCGGTACGGGCGGCTGCGCGTTCTCGTCGCTCCAGCTCGGCACGCGGGGCTGCTGGTCTCCGCCGGGCAGCTCGGCCCGCGGACCACCGCGCGGCGGGAGCTGCGGACGACGGCCCTGCTCGGCGTCGCCGCTGCCCTTGTTCTTGCGCTTGCCGCGCTGCGGCGGCACCGGGGCACGGCCGCCGAAGGCGTCCTGGCCCTGCGGGGCGTTCATGCCCGCGGCCTGCAGACCCTGCGGAGCACCGGGCGTCTGACCCGCGCCGGCCGGAGCCTGACGGCCCTGCTGGCCCTGCTGGTTCGGTGCTGCGGGGGACTGGGGCCCGCGCGCGCCACCCGGCGCACCCTGACGGCCGCCGGCGTCCCGCCCGGGCAGCGCGGCCCGCGGGCCCTGACCGGCACCGAGCCGGCCACCGCCCTGGGGACCGGCGCCGAGGGCGCCACCGCCACCGCCGCCACCGAAGGCACCGCCTGCGAAGGCGCCGCCACCGCCGAGCGCGCCGCCGTTCTGGCCACCGCGCCGGGCCGCCGCGACACCCGCCGCGGCCTGGGCCGCGGCCGGACCGCCGCCGCCCGCGGGCTGACCCGGCTTGGGCTGCGGCTTGCGGCCGCCCTGGGCGACGTCGACGGGCAGCATGACCAGCGCGGTCGTGCCGCCGGAGTCGGACGGACGGAGCTGGATGCGGATGCCGTGGCGCTGCGACAGGCGGCCGACCACGAACAGACCCATGCGCCGGGAGACCGAGACGTCCACGGTCGGCGGCGAGGCGAGCCGCTCGTTGATCGCGGCGAGGTCCTCGGGGGAGAGGCCGATGCCGGTGTCGTGGATCTCGATCAGCACGCGGCCGTCGGGCAGCGCGTGACCGGTGACCTTGACCTTGGTCTGCGGCGAGGAGAAGGACGTCGCGTTCTCGAGCAGCTCGGCGAGGAGGTGCACGAGGTCGTTGACCACGCGGCCGGCGACCTCGGTGGTCGGCACGGCGGCCAGCTCGATGCGCTCGTACTGCTCCACCTCGGAGGCGGCGGCGCGGAGCACGTCGACCAGCGGGACCGGGCGGGTCCACCGGCGGCCGGGCTCCTCACCGGCGAGGACGAGGAGGTTCTCACCGTTACGGCGCATGCGGGTGGCGAGGTGGTCGAGCTTGAACAGCGAGGAGAGCTGGTCCGGGTCGGCCTCGCGCGACTCCAGTTCGGAGATCAGCGAGAGCTGACGCTGGATGAGGCCCTGGGAGCGGCGCGAGAGGTTGGTGAACATCGCGTTGACGTTGCCCCGCAGCAGGGCCTGCTCGGCGGCCAGGCGGACCGCCTCGCGGTGCACGTCGTCGAAGGCCGCGGCCACCCGGCCGATTTCGTCCCGGGAGTGCACACCGACGGACTCCACCGAGGTGTCGACGTCCTGCGGGTCGGTCTCGGAGAGCTGCTTGACCAGCTCGGGCAGACGGTCCTGGGCGACCTTGGTCGCGGTCTCCTCCAGGCGGCGCAGCGAGCGGATCATGGACCGGGCCACGACGAACGCGCCGACCAGCGAGACGCCGAGCACGAGCAGGATCAGCACACCGGAGACGATCGCCTCCTGCTCCGACTCGCTGCGCAGCTCGCGGGCCTTCTGCTCCATGTCCTCCAGCAGGCGGAGCTCGATGTTCTTCATCTGCTGGATCTTGGTGGAGCTGTCGTCCAGCCAGTCCTGGTACGAGCGCTCGTCGAGGTCGGCCAGGCCGTTGACCCGGCCGAGGGCACGGCCGGCGTACTGGTCGGAGGACTCGATGACCGGGTTGCCCTGGGAGATCGGCTTGAGGAGGTCCTCGGCGCCGTCGCCGTAGATGCTGGTGAAGCTGCGGATCTCGGACGTCTGGCTCTGCAGCGCGGACTGGGCGTAGAGCCGGTCGTTCTCGGAGAGCTCGCCCTTGGTGGTGTTGCTCGCCGGGAGCGCCGCCGCGAGGACCGCGCGCTGGATGGACGCGTACTCCTTGGCCGAGGAGAAGGCCGCCAGGGCACGCGTGCGCTGGATCATCTCGGGGTTGCTGGTGGCCTCCGCCATGTCCTGCGAGAGGTCGAGCAGGTTGGTGATCAGGCGGTGGTAGGCCTCGACGGTCTGGGTCGAGTTCTTCTTGGCCGTGTAGGCGGTGCTGCGGATCTTGTTCAGGTCGTTCAGATCGCTCGCGAGGCCGACGAGGCTGTCGCGGACACCGACGAGATTGCCGTCCTTGCTGGCGGCGTCGATCTCCTCGGACTGGTCGAGGAAGTTCTTCAGCGCCCGGTCGGTCTTCTCCCGGTCGCCCTTGACGGCGATCGCGCTGGACGTCGAGCCGTGCGCCAGGGGGCCGGCGGACTGGTCGCGCTCCTCCTGGAGCGCGGCGGCCAGCTCGGTGGCCTGCTTGGTCATCTCCGTCAGCAGCTTCATGTTGTCGAGCTGCTGGATGTTGTCCATCGACTCGTTGATGCGCAGCGCGCCCAGCGAGGTGGCCGCGACCACCGGGAGGGCGAGCAGCGACACGAGACGGGTGGAGATCCGCCAGTTGCGCAGGGCTATGCGCGGGCCCGGGCCGGTCGAGCCCGTGGCCGGCTTGGCGGGCGTCTTCTGGCCGGGAGCCGACGAGTCCGCTCCCTGACCGGGGCGCCCGGAACGGTCGCCGCTGTCGCCGGACTGGGCCTGACCCGGGTTCTGGGCGTGCTGGGGCGAGGAGCTGACGGCCCTGGGGCCATTCCCGCCGTGCGGCTCCGGCTCCGCCGAAGCGCTGCCATCCCTCTTGAAACGTCCCTGCACTAGCGTCGCAACCTCTGGACCAGGCACCCGGCCGCGTGAACGGCTGGGCACGGTGTCGGCGTCATGGGGGCGCCCTGAATACGTCCCCGTGGCGGTCGTGAGTGACCGGCGCTGGTTCCCCCTTACGTGCCGCCGCTCGGCGCTGTGGTGCGCCCCCTGCGCGCCGGCTCGATCCTGCGGCGGTCCGTGGAATTCCAGCACAGTGCAGGATCTCCAACAAGGCCCGCGGGGCAGGCCGCGACATACGTGACAGCACGTGAGGGGCGGCTCACGGGCGGTAGAAAACGATCACCCGCAAAACGGGCGTATGCGGGTGAACCGTCGACGGACGGGCGGTGTCCCAGTCGCCATGATCAGGAGCGGAATAGTGCCTTCAGGGGGGCAATGTCGGTTTCGTCGCAGTGCGACGTCGGTCGGAATTGACCGGTTTGACCCTTGATAAGTGAGCAAACTCACACGCCGTTCCCCGCCTCTCCCCGGATCGGCGGGGAATTGCATGTTTAGCCTGACGCTTTACAGAGAAGGCAAAACCGACAACCCGCGCCCCCGCAGGGGTCACTTGCCCCCTCCAGGCGCCCGCACACGACAGGGTCTCGACAACCGTGAAGACGACGATGATGTTCCACAAGATCGCCAACCCGCGACGCACGACGCTGGCACACCTCGGTGGCGCCGACGAACTGCGGACGCCGGAACAGCCGGAGCACGCCGTCGAGCTCCCCACCCAGACCGCCAACCCCCGGCGCACGGTCCTCATGGACCTCCCCGTCGCGGCCGCCGCCGCAGAGTAGTACGCCCCCCGGCCGCGCGACGTTCAGCCGCCCGGCCCCCCACGGGCCCACGGGCGCCCGCGCACGCCGCTCCACGAGGAGCCACGGCGGGCCATGCGCAGGGCGCCCGCCCCTGTGCCGCGTTAGCCTGGAGCGTCAGACTCCCGCCAGCTCAGTCAAGGGGCCACACAACCCGTGCGCATCGCCAGGTTCTCCATCGACGGGAACGTCGCCTTCGGCGCGGTCGAGGGCGACCAGCCGGACGAGCTCGTCCTCGACATCATCAAGGGCATCCCCTTCGCGGACTTCGAGCTCTCCGGCACCAAGGTGCCGCTGAGCAAGGTGCGGCTGCTGCCGCCGGTGCTCCCCAACAAGGTCGTGGCCTTCGGCCGCAACTACGCGGAGCACGCCCGCGAACTCGGCAACGAGGTGCCCGACGCCCCGTTCGCCTTCTTCAAGCCGTCCACCTCGGTCATCGGCCCCGGCGACGCGATCCAGTACCCCTCCTTCTCCGAGGAACTGCACCACGAGGCCGAGCTCGCCGTCGTCATCGGGCGCATGTGCCGCGAGGTCCCGCGCGACCGCGTCAAGGACGTCGTCCTCGGCTACACCTGCGCCAACGACATCACCGCCCGCGACGTGCAGCGCCGCGAGAAGCAGTGGGCCCGCGCCAAGGGCTTCGACTCCTCCTGCCCGCTCGGCCCCTGGGTGGAGACGGACCTGGACCCGGACGACCTGACGATCCAGCTCACGGTCAACGGCGCCCAGCGCCAGCTCGGCCGCACCAGCGAGATGATCCACTCCGTCGCGGACCTGATCGTCAACATCTCCGAGGCCATGACGCTGCTCCCCGGCGACGTGATCCTCACGGGCACCCCGGCCGGAGTCGGCCCCCTCAACGTCGGCGACGAAGTCGCCGTCACCATCGAAGGCATCGGCACTCTCACCAACAAGGTTGTCAAGCGTGGCTAGCGCACCCGGCTCCCCCGTACGCGTCCGATTCTGTCCGTCCCCCACCGGCAACCCCCACGTGGGCCTGGTCCGCACCGCCCTGTTCAACTGGGCGTTCGCCAAGCACCACCAGGGCACGCTGGTCTTCCGCATCGAGGACACCGACGCGGCCCGCGACTCCGAGGAGTCGTACAACCAGCTGCTCGACTCGCTGCGCTGGCTGGGCTTCGACTGGGACGAGGGCCCCGAGGTCGGCGGCCCCCACGCGCCGTACCGCCAGTCCCAGCGCATGGACATCTACAAGGACGTCGCCCAGCAGCTCCTGGACGCCGGCCACGCCTACCACTGCTACTGCTCCCAGGAGGAGCTGGACACCCGGCGCGAGGCCGCCCGCGCCGCCGGCAAGCCCTCCGGCTACGACGGCCACTGCCGCGAGCTGAGCGCCGCGCAGGTCGAGGAGTACCGGGCCCAGGGCCGCGAGCCGATCGTCCGCTTCCGGATGCCCGACGAGACCATCACCTTCACCGACCTGGTCCGCGGCGAGATCACGTACCTCCCGGAGAACGTCCCGGACTACGGCATCGTCCGGGCCAACGGGGCGCCCCTCTACACGCTGGTCAACCCGGTCGACGACGCCCTGATGGAGATCACCCACGTCCTGCGCGGCGAGGACCTGCTCTCCTCGACACCCCGCCAGGTCGCCCTGTACAAGGCGCTGATCGAGATCGGCGTCGCCAAGGAGATCCCGGCCTTCGGCCACCTGCCGTACGTGATGGGCGAGGGCAACAAGAAGCTCTCCAAGCGCGACCCGCAGTCGAGCCTCAACCTCTACCGCGAGCGCGGCTTCCTCCCCGAGGGCCTGCTCAACTACCTCTCCCTGCTCGGCTGGTCGCTCTCCGCCGACCAGGACATCTTCTCGATCGACGAGATGGTCGCCGCCTTCGACGTCTCCGACGTGCAGCCGAACCCGGCCCGCTTCGACCTGAAGAAGTGCGAGGCGATCAACGCCGACCACATCCGCATGCTCGAGGTGAAGGACTTCACCGAGCGCTGCCGCCCCTGGCTGAAGGCCCCTGTCGCCCCCTGGGCGGCCGAGGACTTCGACGAGGCCAAGTGGCAGGCGATCGCGCCCCACGCGCAGACCCGCCTGAAGGTCCTCTCCGAGATCACGGACAACGTCGACTTCCTGTTCCTGCCGGAGCCGGTCTTCGACGAGGCGTCCTGGACCAAGGCGATGAAGGAGGGCTCGGACGCCCTGCTCGGCACGGCGCGCGAGAAGCTGGACGCGGCCGACTGGTCGTCCCCGGAGTCCCTCAAGGAGGCCGTCCTGGCCGCCGGCGAGGCCCACGGCCTCAAGCTCGGCAAGGCCCAGGCCCCCGTCCGCGTCGCTGTCACCGGCCGCACGGTCGGCCTGCCCCTCTTCGAGTCCCTGGAGGTCCTGGGCAAGGAGAAGGCGCTGGCCCGCATCGACGCGGCGCTGGCGAGGCTCGCGGCGTAACACCCGTACCCGTGCGAAGGGGCGGCACCCGGCCGGGTGCCGCCCCTTCGCCGTCGGCGCCGGTGTCGGTGGGTCCGGCTACGGTTCGGCCCACCGAGTTCCTTGATCAGAAAGGCGCGCCGTCATGCCGATGTCCCCTCGCGACTACACCTGGCTGTTCACGCCGGGCAGCACGTTCAGCCACCCCTCCGGGACCACCGGCGTGATCCACGTGGCCGACGGCGGCGAGCTGGACCTGCCCACCGGCCGGGTCGTCGCCTGCGACCCCTTCGTGTACCTCGGCACCGGGGACATCGAGCCCTTCACGGCCACGGTCGCCCCCGGCCGCTACCGCGTCGAGGCCGCCGTCGCCACCCTGTCCCGCCCCGGCGAGGCCCCGGCCGCCCGCCCCCACCGCCGGGTGGCGGCGGCACGCCTGGTCATCCGCGACGAACCCACCGTGACCTGGGAGTTGGCCCTGTGCCCCGGCCAGGACCCGGCCGACCTCGGCGACGACGAGTTCTACGGCTACGGCGTCGACGCCGGCACCGGCTGCTTCTACGACGCCTCGGCCGACGGGGGCTTCCCCCAGGCGCAGGAGGACGAGGGGCCGCTGTGGGACGCCTTCGAGGACAGCGAGTGGTCGGAGGGGCCCCATCTCGTCACGTCCCCCGGCACCGGGCACACCCTGGCCGCCTTCACCTCGGGCTGGGGCGACGGGGCCTATCCCACCTGGACGGGCCGCCGCGCCGACGGCGAGGTCACCTGCTTCGTCACCGACTTCTTCGTGGCCCCGGACCCCTCCGGCGCCGTGGTCTGACCGGCCCGCGCGGCGCGGTCGCCCGACACGCCCGGTCCCGCGCGTTACCGTCGGACCATGAGCATTCGCGCCGTGGTCTGGGACGTCGACGACACCCTCTTCGACTACACCACCGCCGACCGCGAGGGCATGCGCGCCCACCTGGTGGCCGAGGGCCTGCTCGCCGGGTACGGGTCGCCCGAGGAGGCCCTCGTGCGCTGGCGGGAGATCACCGAACAGCAGTGGGCCCGCTTCGCCGCCGGCGAGGTGGACTTCGCCACACAGCGGCGCGACCGCACCCGGGTCTTCCTGGGCCGCCCGGACCTGACGGACGCCGAGGCCGACGACTGGTTCCAGCGCTACGTCACGCACTACGAGGCCGCCTGGTCCCTCTTCCCCGACGTCCTGCCAGTCCTCGACGCCCTCTCCGCCAGCCACCGACACGCCGTGCTGTCCAACTCCAGTCTGACCGTCCAGGACCGCAAGCTGCGGGTCCTCGGCGTGCACGACCGCTTCGAGGCGATCCTGTGCGCCGCCGAGCTGGGCGTCTCCAAGCCCGAGCCCGGCGCCTTCCTGGCGGCCTGCGAGACCCTGTCGCTGGCGCCTGACCAGGTCGCTTACGTCGGTGACCACCCGGAGATCGACGGACGCGGCGCCCACGACGCCGGGCTGCTGTCGGTCTGGATCGACCGCGGCGGCGCCTACGCGACCGTCGACCCGCCCGCCGGGCCGCGCCGCATCGCGTCCCTCTCCGAACTCCCCGCGCTCCTCCGCGCCGATACCCGTTTTGGAGCCCCGTCCACCTTCAGGTAATGTTCTTCCTGCGCCGCCGGGGAGCGGGCCGAAAGGCCAGGAACCGGAAGCGCAAAGCTAGAACAAGATCCCCGCAGGGGCTTGCGTTCCAGTGGCCTATGGTGTAATTGGCAGCACGACTGATTCTGGTTCAGTTAGTCTTGGTTCGAGTCCAGGTAGGCCAGCTCGCAGAGCTCATCTGCGCCGCGGAGATCATCCGCAAAGCCCCCGTTGTGTAGCGGCCTAGCACGCTGCCCTCTCAAGGCAGTAGCGCCGGTTCGAATCCGGTCGGGGGTACAGATCCTTCTCGCGAGGACGGTCAGGGTAGCTCCCGCCGGCCTCGACGCAGGATCGCTAGGGCCCCCGTTGTGTAGCGGCCTAGCACGCCGCCCTCTCAAGGCGGTAGCGCCGGTTCGAATCCGGTCGGGGGTACTGACTGGTCTAAACCATCATTGGTCTATGGTGTAATTGGCAGCACGACTGATTCTGGTTCAGTTAGTCTTGGTTCGAGTCCAGGTAGACCAGCTCGGACCTGCGGCGGTGTAGTATTCAACGCTTGCAGTGTCCAGGCCCCCGTTGTGTAGCGGCCTAGCACGCCGCCCTCTCAAGGCGGTAGCGCCGGTTCGAATCCGGTCGGGGGTACGAGTCCGAAGGGGGCTCCCGTTCAGGCGGGAGCCCCCTTCGGCGTTCACTCGATGCCGTACCGCCGCGCCGATTCCTCCTCCTGCGCCAGCCGGTGCAGCGCCCGCAGCACGGGCTGGAAGAGCACCGCCGCGGCGACCGCCAGCTCGACCCTCTCCTCCTCCGAGCCCCGGCTCTCCATGAAGTCCAGGTCCCGCCGGGCCACCTCGTGCATCAACTCCCCGTACGGCGCCATCAGTTCCGCGTCCCACGGATAGTCCAGCCGCCGCAGCGCGGCCACCGCCACCACCAGCGAGCGGTGCACGGGGGAGAGGGGGGCCAGCTCCCGGGCGGTCTCCCAGCCCAGCATCTCCAGCAGGCGGTCCACCTCGGCCCGCGCCGCCACCACGGCCGGTTCCTCCTCGTCCGGCTCCGCGTCCTGCGGCAGCGCCCACAGGGCAGCCCCCAGCCGGATCGTGCGGCCCAGGGAGTCGTCGTCGACGTGCCCGAGCACCTCCCGCGCGGTCGCCACCGGCACCTTGCCCACCTGGATCAGCGCCCGCACCAGACGCAGCCGGCGCAGATGCTGCTCGTCGTACTCGGCCGTGGTCGCGTTGACCTGCCGGCCCGGCGGCAACAGGCCCTCGCGCAGGTAGTACTTGATCGTCGCGGTGGAGACCCCGCTGCGCTTGCTCAGATCGGCCAGTCGCATCCCTTGCGCCCTTTCCTGGATACCGGCACTATCCAAGCACGCGGCACTGGACAGTGCCGCTCACCAACACGGGGAGGCGCCATGCCCGGCCAGTCCGTCATCGCGGGTCGCACCACCGCCGGAGCCGAGGGAGAGGTCACCGTCCTGCTGATCGGCATGAGGATCAACCGGTTCTGGGCGGTCCACCACTGGCTGCCGGTCCTCCTCGCCATGCTCCGCATGCTCCGGGAGCTCGCGAAGGCCCCGGACCGGGGAGTGCTGGGGCACGTCCTGCTCACGGCCTCGCCGCGGACGTACTACGTCGTCCAGTACTGGGAGTCCAAGGAGAAGCTCTACCGGTACGCGCACTCGCCCGACATGTTCCACCACCGGGTCTGGGCGGTCATCAACCGCAAGGAGCGGGCGGGCAGGGTGCGGCAGCACGTCGGTCTGTGGCACGAGGCGTACGTCGTACCCGAGGGGTCGTACGAGTCGATCTACGCCGACATGCCGGCCTTCGGGCTCGCGGCGGCCCACGGACAGGTGCCGCTCGAGGAGCGGGGCAGGCGCGCGCGGGACCGGCACGCGTACCGGTCGCGGGAGAAGGCGGCCCCCGGGAAGGCCCCCTCGCGGGAGGCGTGAGACCGGGGGCGTGAGACCGGGGGAGGGCCTGCCGCGGCGTTGAGGCGGGCCCGTTCCCGGTCGGGTGTCGGTGGGGGTGTGGTCAGCCGGTGCGGCGCAGGGCCTCGGAGAGGCGGCCGGCGGCGTCGATGACGGCCTGGGCGTGCATCCGGCCCGGGTGGCGGGTCAGGCGCTCGATGGGGCCGGAGACCGAGACGGCGGCCACCACGCGGTTGGAGGGGCCGCGCACCGGGGCGGAGACGGACGCGACGCCGGGCTCCCGCTCGCCGATGGACTGGGCCCAGCCCCGGCGGCGGACGCCGGACAGGGCGGTCGCCGTGAACCGGGCGCCCTGCAGGCCGCGGTGCAGCCGCTCGGGCTCCTCCCAGGCCATGAGGATCTGCGCCGAGGAGCCGGCCTTCATGGTGAGCGTGGAGCCGACCGGGACGGTGTCCCGCAGGCCCGACAGACGCTCGGCCGCGGCCACGCAGATGCGCATGTCGCCCTGGCGGCGGTAGAGCTGGGCGCTCTCGCCCGTGACGTCGCGCAGGTGGGTGAGCACCGGGCCCGCCGTCGCCAGGAGGCGGTCCTCACCGGCCGCCGCGGCCAGCTCGGCCAGGCGCGGACCCAGGATGAAACGGCCCTGCATGTCGCGCGCCACCATACGGTGGTGTTCCAGCGCCACGGCCAGGCGGTGGGCCGTGGGTCGTGCCAGTCCGGTCGCCGCGACCAACCCCGCGAGGGTGGCCGGACCGGACTCCAGAGCGCTCAGGACGAGGGCCGCCTTGTCCAGAACGCCGACGCCGCTACTGTTGTCCATGCAACGATACTCCCGTCTCACTCTGTGAAACGCAAGTTCAATTTCCCGTGGAACCCGCCACTCTGGATGGCACGAAGTCACAAAACGGCCCGTGACGAAAGGGCCTGGCGGCGGTTGCCCGGAATCAGGGGTGAGGGCGCTGCCTCCTCAAGATCTCTAGTTGGGTCGGCGCGTTGTCGCCGGCCGGAGGGAAAGCGATGGGTAGGACACTCGCGGAGAAGGTCTGGGACGACCACGTCGTCCGGCGCGCCGAGGGCGAGCCCGACCTCCTCTTCATCGATCTGCACCTGCTGCACGAGGTGACCAGCCCGCAGGCCTTCGACGGCCTCCGCAAGAGCGGCCGCCCGGTGCGCCGGCTCGACCTGACCATCGCCACCGAGGACCACAACACCCCGACGCTCGACATCGACAAGCCCATCGCGGACCCGGTCTCCCGGGCCCAGCTGGAGACGCTGCGCAAGAACTGCGCCGAGTTCGGCGTCCGGCTGCACCCGCTGGGCGACGTGGAGCAGGGCGTCGTGCACGTCGTCGGCCCCCAGCTCGGTCTGACCCAGCCCGGCACCACCGTGGTCTGCGGCGACTCGCACACGTCCACGCACGGTGCCTTCGGCGCCCTCGCGTTCGGTATCGGCACCTCCCAGGTCGAGCACGTGCTGGCCACCCAGACGCTGCCGATGGCCCGCCCGAAGACCATGGCGATCACCGTCAACGGTGAGCTGCCCGACGGAGTCACGGCCAAGGACCTGATCCTCGCGATCATCGCGAGGATCGGCACCGGCGGCGGCCAGGGCTACATCCTGGAGTACCGCGGCGAGGCCATCGAGAAGCTCTCGATGGAGGCCCGCATGACCATCTGCAACATGTCGATCGAGGCCGGCGCCCGCGCGGGCATGATCGCCCCCGACGAGACCACCTTCGCCTACCTCCAGGGCCGTCCGCACGCCCCCGAGGGAGCGGACTGGGACGCGGCGGTCGAGTACTGGCGGACGCTGCGCACGGACGACGACGCCGAGTTCGACGCCGAGGTGGTCGTCGAGGCCGCCGAGCTGTCGCCGTTCGTCACCTGGGGCACCAACCCGGGCCAGGGCGCTCCGCTTTCCGCCGCCGTTCCCGACCCGGCTTCGTACGAGGACGCCTCGGAGCGCCTCGCCGCCGAAAAGGCCCTGGAGTACATGGGGTTGGAGGCCGGGCAGCCGCTGCGCTCCATCGAGGTGGACACCGTCTTCGTAGGTTCGTGCACCAACGGCCGCATCGAGGACCTGCGCGCCGCCGCCGAGATCGTCCGGGACCGCAAAGTCGCCGACGGCGTACGGATGCTGGTCGTCCCCGGCTCCGCTCGCGTGGGTCTGCAGGCCGTTTCCGAGGGCCTGGACGTCGTCTTCAAGGAGGCCGGCGCCGAGTGGCGGCACGCGGGCTGCTCGATGTGCCTCGGCATGAACCCGGACCAGCTGGCCCCGGGCGAGCGCTCCGCGTCCACGTCCAACCGCAACTTCGAGGGACGGCAGGGCAAGGGCGGCCGCACCCACCTGGTGTCGCCGCAGGTCGCCGCCGCGACGGCCGTACTGGGCCACCTGGCCTCCCCGGCCGACCTGTCCGCCGCCGACGCCCCCACGCCCGCTGGAGTCTGAGAGTCATGGAAGCATTCACCACGCACACCGGCCGGGCCGTCCCGCTGCGCCGCGGCAACGTCGACACCGACCAGATCATCCCCGCCCACTGGCTCAAGAAGGTGACGCGGGACGGGTTCGAGGACGGACTCTTCGAGGCCTGGCGCAAGGACCCGTCGTTCGTCCTCAACCAGCCCGAGCGCCAGGGTGCGACCGTCCTGGTCGCCGGCCCCGACTTCGGTACCGGCTCCTCGCGCGAGCACGCGGTGTGGGCGCTGCAGAACTACGGCTTCAAGACCGTGATCTCCTCCCGCTTCGCCGACATCTTCCGCGGCAACTCGCTGAAGAACGGCCTGCTCACGGTGGTCATCGACCAGAAGATCGTGGACGCGCTGTGGGCGCTCACGGAGAAGGACCCCGAGGCGGAGATCACCGTCGACCTCGAGGCCCGCGAGGTGCGCGCCGAGGGCATCACCGCCTCCTTCGAGCTGGACGAGAACTCGCGCTGGCGGCTGCTGAACGGGCTGGACGACATCTCGATCACCCTCCGGAACGAGGCGGACATCGCCGCCTACGAGGCCGAGCGCCCGTCGTTCAAGCCGCAGACCCTCCAGGTCTGATCCGCGGCCGGCCCGGCCGCCCGCAAGGTCGAGTTTCGGCCACTCAACGCCCCCCTCCGTACCCCCGATCGGCCCGATCGGGGGTACGGCCGTGTCCGGGCCCGGTCAGGGCTCCGAGCCGTCGGCCGGACGCTCAACGTCCCACGTTACGGCTGTGATTGGTGGGGTACATGATGAGTGGAACCACGTACTCCGCCGGTACTCGTAAGGCTGTTTGGGGCGGCAGTTGCCCCCTGCGCAGGCGACAACTCGCCCCAGATGGCACAATCTGTGCATGGAACACGACGGCCAACTCGAGCTCTATGCGGCGGTCGCGGTCCGGCTGAAAGAAGCGCACACAAGAGTGCGCGCACTGCAAGTCCCGGAGGGCGTACGGATGGCGCTGACCCGGAAGCTGCTGGTCATTACGGCCGCGGCCAAACACGATCTCGCCGGTGCGGCAAGGCGTCTGGACCGGTTCATCGCGGACCTCGACGAGGGTCGGATCCCCGAAGAGGAACGCTGAACAGGCCGGGGTCGCCGAGTCCGTTGCGGCACAAGGGTGATTAGCCCGTTTCGTGTTTGATTTGCGGTATATATCTGCCTAACGTGCGAAAAGGCTTGAACGGATTCGTTCTGGCGATGTCTCCGAAGGGGAAGACGTGAACAAGGCGCAGCTCGTAGAAGCGATTGCCGACAAGCTGGGCGGCAGGCAGCAGGCCGCCGACGCTGTCGACGCGGTCCTGGACGCCCTCGTCCGTGCGGTGGTCGCGGGGGACCGGGTCTCGGTCACCGGCTTCGGTTCCTTCGAGAAGGTCGACCGTCCGGCCCGCTACGCCCGTAACCCCCAGACGGGCGAGAGGGTTCGGGTCAAGAAGACCTCCGTGCCGCGCTTCCGCGCGGGCCAGGGCTTCAAGGACCTGGTGAGCGGCTCGAAGAAGCTCCCGAAGAACGACATCGCGGTCAAGAAGGCCCCCAAGGGCAGCCTGTCCGGCCCGCCGCCCACCATCTCCAAGGCCGCGGGCAAGAAGGCCGCCGCCAAGAAGGCGACTGGTGCGGCGAAGAAGGCCACGGGCGCGGCGAAGAAGACCACCGCGGCGGCGAAGAAGACGACCGCCAAGAAGACCACGGGCGCGGCGAAGACGACGGCGGCGAAGAAGGCCCCGGCCAAGAAGTCCGCCGCCAAGACCACCACGGCCGCGGCGAAGAAGACGACCGCCAAGAAGGCGCCCGCGAAGAAGGCGACGGCCACGAAGGCCCCTGCCAAGAAGTCGACCGCCCGCAAGACCACCGCCAAGAAGACCACCGCCCGCAAGAAGTAGCGGGCGACGGGCACAGGGGCACACGCGCCGGGCCGGACTCCCTCGGGAGCCCGGCCCGCGGCCTGTCCGGGGACCGCTCGGTCTCCGGGGATCAGAAGGTGTGGAGCGTCACCAGCGTGATCCGGCGGTCCGCGCCCGTCCCCTCGGTCTCGACACGCACCCGCTGCCCGGGCCGCAGCAGCCTCAGGCCCCCCGCGTCGAACGCCGCGGCGTCGAAGGGCACAGGGGTGCCGTCGTCGAGCAGTACCTGCCCGCTGCGGCTGTCGGGGTCGTACGTGTATGCGGTCGCCTGCATGACCGCAGCCTACTGCCCGGCGATCAGCAACCGCGCCGCAACCGCGGCCGTACGCGGTCCCACGCCCAGGGACAGCGCGGCCCGCAGGTCGCCGCCCGTGTCGACGTCCTGCCGTACGGAATCCACCGCGTCGAGACGCAGTTCCACCGCCCCGGACGCGTGGTGGCGGGCCCGGGAATCCGGGCCGAAAGCGGGGGCCAATTCGCGGCCAGGTGCGGCGGTCAGCAGGGTCGTGCCGATTCCCGCCGCATCCGGCAGAAAGGCCCGCCGGAATTGCGCGGCCGCACCCAGTACCCGCGCCAATTCCTCCGTTCGCAAAGCGGGAAGATCGGCATTCAGCGCGGCCACCGGACTTTCGGGACGTGCCGCCCGTACGACCGCCGCTCCGTGCGCCAGGGCGGCGTTCAGACCGCCGCCCGGCTCGTCCGGAACGACCCGTGCGCCCAGCCCCGCCAGCTCGCGGCCCGCCCGGACGTCGTCCGTGACGACTGCCACATCCGCGACCGCCGGGCAGGCCAGCGCGGCCGCCACGGTGTCCTGCGCGAACGCCAGCGCGAGGTCCGGCCGCACTCCGTCGTCCGCGGTGTCGGCCAGTCTGCTCTTGGCCCGGGCGAGGGTCTTCACGGGCACGACCAAGGTCCACTGCACGGGCGTTCCGTCCTTCTCTCGTCGCCGCCATTGTCACCCGGGGGATCTGGCGGTTCACTCGCCGGGGCGTACGGTGTTCTCGACAGACGGGCGGCCCGGAGCGACACTTGTGCGGCCCCAGGCCCTGGAGGAAAGGTGTCAGCGTGCCCCGCCGCAGAATCGGCTTCTGGTACCGCTTCGCCGCGGTGATCTGCAAACCGCCGCTGGTGGTTCTGATCAAGCGGGACTGGCGGGGAATGGAGAACATGCCGGCCGACGGTGGATTTATCACCGCCGTGAACCACAATTCGCACGTCGACCCCTTCGCGTACGCGCACTACCAGTACAACACCGGTCGCGTGCCGCGATTCCTCGCCAAGAGCGGCCTCTTCAGGAAGGGGTTCGTCGGCGCCGCGATGCGCGGCACCGGGCAGATCCCCGTCTACCGCGAGAGCACGGACGCGCTCAGCGCCTTCCGGGCCGCGATCGACGCCGTGGAGCGCGGCGAGTGCGTCGCCTTCTACCCCGAGGGCACCCTCACCCGTGACCCCGACGGCTGGCCGATGACCGCCAAGACCGGTGCCGCGCGCGTCGCCCTGCAGACCAAGTGCCCGGTGATCCCCGTCGCGCAGTGGGGCTGCAACGAACTCCTGCCTCCGTACGCGAAGAAGCCCCACCTGCTGCCGCGCAAGACCCACCGCGTGCTGGCGGGCCCTCCGGTCGACCTGTCGCGCTTCTACGACAAGGAGATGACCGCGGAGCTGCTGAAGGAGGCCACGGAGGTCATCATGGCCGCCGTCACCCGCCAGCTCGAGGAGATCCGCGGCGAGAAGGCGCCCGAGACGCCCTACGACCCGCGCCGCGAGCGGATCGAGCAGCGGCGCCGGACGCAGGCACAGACGCAGGCACCGCAGGAACCGACGCGGACGCCGCAGGGGAAGCAGGCAGAAGGGCAGGGAACGTGAGCAAGCCCGTCAAGGCGGCCGTCTTCGGCACCGGATCGTGGGGCACCGCCTTCGGCACGGTCCTCGCCGACGCCGGATGCGACGTGACCCTGTGGGGGCGCCGCGCCGCACTCGCCGACGCCGTCAACTCCACCCGGACCAACCCGGACTACCTGCCCGGTGTCGAGCTTCCCGAGAACCTGCGGGCCACCACCGACGCCGCCGAGGCCGCGCACGACGCCGACTTCACCGTCCTCGCGGTCCCGTCCCAGACCCTGCGCGCCAACCTCGCCGACTGGTCGCCCCTGCTGGCGCCCGGCACCGTCCTGGTGTCGCTGATGAAGGGCGTCGAACTCGGCTCCGCGATGCGGATGAGCGAGGTCATCGAGGACGTCGCCAAGGTCGGCGCCGAGCGCATCGCCGTGGTCACCGGCCCCAACCTGGCCCGGGAGATCGCCGCCCGCATGCCGGCCGCCGCCGTGGTCGCCTGCCCGGACGAGGCCGTCGCCCAGCGGCTCCAGACCGCCTGCCACACCCCGTACTTCCGCCCGTACACCAACACCGACGTCGTCGGCTGCGAGCTCGGCGGCGCCGTGAAGAACGTGATCGGGCTGGCCGTCGGCATCGCGGACGGCATGGGCCTCGGCGACAACGCCAAGGGGTCGCTCATCACGCGCGGCCTCGCCGAGACCACGCGGCTCGGGGTCGCCCTCGGCGCCGACCCGCTGACCTTCTCCGGACTCGCCGGGCTCGGCGACCTGGTGGCGACGTGCTCCTCGCCGCTGTCCCGCAACCACACCTTCGGCACCAACCTCGGCAGGGGCATGACCCTGGAGGAGACCGTCGCCGTCACCAGGCAGACCGCCGAGGGCGTCAAGTCCTGCGAGTCGGTGCTGGATCTGGCCCGCCGGCACGGCGTCGACATGCCGATCACCGAGACGGTCGTCGCCATCGTGCACGAGGGCAAGTCCCCGGTGGTCGCGGTCAAGGAGCTGATGTCGCGCAGCGCGAAGCCCGAACGACGCTGAGCGACGCCGGACCGGCACCCGGGTGCACACCGCGCCACGCGGCCCCGCCGACGCTGACTCGCGGCCCCGGGGGCGGGTACTCTCAACGCGATATGAGCACCGAGAACCTCCCCCAGAGCCCCGAGCAGCCGTCTCGCAAACCGCGGGTGGCCGTCGTGTTCGGCGGGCGCAGCTCCGAACACGGGATCTCCGTGGTCACCGCCGGCGCCGTCCTCGCGGCCATCGACCGGACCAAGTACGACGTCCTGCCGATCGGCATCACCCAGGACGGCCGCTGGGCGCTCACCGCCGACGAGCCGGAGCGCATGGCGATCACCGAACGGCGCACCCCGAGCGTCGACCAGCTCGCCGAGTCGACCGAGGGCGCCGTGGTGCTCCCCGTCGACCCCGCCAACCGCGAAGTCGTCTACAGCGAACCCGGCTCCGTGCCCAAGGCGCTGGGCGAGGTCGACGTCGTCTTCCCGGTGCTGCACGGCCCCTACGGCGAGGACGGCACCCTGCAGGGCCTGCTGGAGCTGTCCGGCGTGCCGTACGTCGGCTCGGGCGTGCTCGCCTCGGCCGTCGGCCAGGACAAGGAGTACATGAAGGCGGTGTTCACCTCCTACGGGCTGAAGGTCGGCCCGTACGTGGTGATCCGGCCGCGCGAGTGGGAGCAGGACCGTTCCGGCGCCCGCCGGAAGATCGTGGACTTCGCCGGCGAGCACGGCTGGCCGCTGTTCGTGAAGCCCGCCCGCGCCGGTTCCTCCATCGGCATCACCAAGGTCGACGACCTCGCCGGACTCGACGAGGCGATCGAGGAGGCCCGCCGCCACGACCCGAAAATCCTGGTCGAGGCGACCCTGCGCGGCCGCGAGATCGAGTGCGGGGTGCTGGAGTTCGAGGACGGCCCCCGGGCGTCCGTCCCCGCCGAGATCCCGCCGCCCTCGGCGCACGCGTACTACGACTTCGAGGCCAAGTACATCGACTCCACGCCCGGCGTCGTGCCCGCCCCGCTGACGCCCGAGGAGACCGCCGAGGTCCGGCGGCTGGCCGTCGAGGCGTTCGACGCGGCCTCCTGCGAGGGGCTGGTGCGCGCGGACTTCTTCCTCACCGAGGACGGCGAGTTCGTGATCAACGAGATCAACACGATGCCCGGCTTCACGCCGATCTCGATGTACCCGAAGATGTGGGAGGCCACCGGCGTCGGCTACGCGGAGCTGGTGGACCGGCTGGTCCAGGCGGCGCTGCGGCGGTCCACGGGCCTGCGCTGACCCGCGGCGGACCCGGATGTCCTCAGAAGGCGATCCCCTCCGGGATCGCCTTCTTCACTGCCGGGGCGAGATCGACCAGCGGCGCCATCCCGCTTCCCGCCCGGTCCTCGGGGATGGTCACCTCGACGTACGCCTCACGCAGCGTCGTGGTGAACCGGAAGCCTCCGTCGTCCCGCTTGGTCAACTGCCAGCCCACGCCGTCGACCTCGACGCCGTCGGCCTCCGGATCGCTCATCTCCGCGGGCCGTTCCACCCCGCAGCGCAGTATGATCAGCGGGTTTCCCCAGCCCGCCGTCAGCGCGGAGGCGGGCTCGGGATCCTCACGGTTCAGGCCGTCCACCGTCGACGGCAGCGCCCTGTCCAGGTTCTGGCACAGCTCGGTGACCTTCGCGCCCGGGCTGGGAACCGCCGCCGGCACGCTGTCGTCTGCCGAGGAGCAGCCTGCGGCGGCGATCAGCAACGCGAGAGCGGGCAGGCGGAGGCGCCGGTGACGGTAGAAGTTCACCGGCCCAGCGTAGACGGGGGCTAGAGATGGACGACCGGGCAGGTCAGGGTGCGGGTGATGCCGTCCACTTGCTGGACCTTGGCCACCACCATGCGGCCCAGTTCGTCGACGGTGTCGGACTGGGCGCGGACAATGACGTCGTAAGGTCCCGTCACGTCCTCGGCCTGGATGACTCCAGGGAGCTTGCTGATCGTCTCGGCGACGGTCGACGCCTTGCCGACCTCCGTCTGGATCAGGATGTACGCCTGTACCACGAAACCTCCAGAGCGGCCACGAGGATCATGTGGGGAAAAGGAACGCCACGGTATCGCGTCGCCGCTCTCCGCGGGGAGACCCGCGGGACGCGAGCCCACGCGCCGGGGTGGTGTGATGACACACGTTGACGGCCACGCCGACCGTGACGACGGCCGTTCCGACCGTAACCAGGACCGGGACGGCGCGCGACCGGGCACGGACAGGGACAGAAGGGGACCAAGGCAATGAAGGGCACTGTTGGTGAGCTCGGCGAGTTCGGGCTCATCAGGGAGCTCACCTCCCGCCTCACCTCCACCCCGGCGGTGCGGGTCGGCCCGGGCGACGACGCCGCGGTGGTGGCCGCGCCCGACCGCCGGGTGGTGGCCAGCACCGACATCCTCGTCGAGGGGCGGCACTTCCGGCGCGACTGGTCCACCGCGTACGACGTGGGCCGCAAGGCGGCGGCGCAGAACCTCGCCGACATCGCCGCCATGGGCGCCGTGCCCACCGCGTTGCTGCTCGGCCTGGTGGTGCCGGCCGAACTCCCGGTGACCTGGCCGACCGAGCTGATGGACGGACTGCGCGACGAGTGCCAGGTCGCGGGCGCCTCCGTGGTCGGCGGGGACGTGGTGCGCGGCGACACCATCACCGTGTCCATCACCGCCCTCGGCGACCTGCGCAACCAGGAGCCCGTCACCCGGGGCGGCGCCCAGCCCGGCGACCTCGTCGCGGTGACCGGCTGGCTCGGCTGGTCCGCGGCCGGGTTCGCCGTGCTCTCCCGCGGCTTCCGCTCGCCGCGCGCCTTCGTCGAGGCCCACCGGCGCCCCGAGCCGCCGTACCACGCGGGCCCGGCCGCCGCGGGGCTCGGCGCCACCGCCATGTGCGACGTGAGCGACGGCCTGATCGCCGACCTGGGTCACATCGCGGAGGCCAGCAAGGTCAGGATCGACGTCCGCTCCGGGCAGATCGACATCCCGTCGCAGATGAACGACATCGGGCAGGCCGTCGGCGTCGACCCGATGCAGTGGGTGCTCACCGGGGGAGAGGACCACGCGATCGTGGCCACCTTCCCGCCCGACGTGAAGCTGCCCGCCCGCTGGAAGGTGATCGGCGAGGTCCTCAACCCCTCGGCGCTGCCCCAGGTGACCGTCGACGGGGCACCCTGGACCAGCCAGGGCGGCTGGGACCACTTCGGCGGGGAGACCGAGGCATGAGGCTCCCCCTGGTCCTCACCGTGGCCGGGTCCGACTCCGGCGGCGGCGCCGGCATCCAGGCCGACCTGAAGACGATGCTCGCCCTCGGCACGCACGGCATGAGCGTGCTCACCGCCGTCACCGCGCAGAACTCCCTCGGCGTGCAGGGCGCCTGGGAACTGCCCGTGGAGGCGGTCCGGGCCCAGTACCGCAGCGTCGTGGACGACATCGGCGTGCAGGCGGTCAAGACCGGGATGCTCTCCTCCGCCGAACTCGTCGAGACCGTCGCCGAGTTGATCTCCGGCACCGACGCCCCGGCCGTCGTCGACCCGGTCGGCGTCTCCAAGCACGGCGACCCGCTGCTCGCCGCCTCCGCCCTGGACTCCGTGCGCACCAGACTGCTGCCGGTGGCCACCGTCGCCACGCCCAATCTCGACGAGGTCGCGCAACTCACCGGGGTGCGCGTCGACTCCGACGCCGACCTGCGCCGGGCCGCCGCGGCCGTGCTGGAGTACGGCCCGCGATGGGTGCTGATCAAGGGAGGTCACCTGTCCGGCGACGCCGTGGACCTGCTCACGGACGGCTCCGAGGAGCACTGGCTGCGCGCCCCGCGCCTCGACAACCGGCACACGCACGGCACGGGCTGCACCCTCGCGTCGGCCGTCGCCTGCGGCCTGGCCAAGGGGCAGTCGGTGCCGGAGGCCGTGACGGCCGCGAAGTCCTACGTCACCGGCGCGATCGCGGCCGGATTCGCGCTCGGCGGTGGCATCGGCCCCGTGGACCACGGCTGGGAGCTCGGGCGGCCCACCGCCCCGGCGTGACGCCCAGGGCGGCACTCCGGGCAGGCCGGCCTCCGGGAGGCGGGCCGTGCCCGCGGCCGTGCTTCCCGCACCGGAACCCGGGCACGGCAAAAAGCCGGCCCACCGAAGTGGACCGGCTCAGTGCAGCGGACCGGACAGTGGCCGCGCGCTCAGCTGTAGCGTCAGCGCGAGACCTTGCCGGCCTTGATGCACGAGGTGCAAGCGTTCACGCGCTTCGGCGTCCCGCCGACCACGGTACGCACACGCTGGATGTTCGGGTTCCAGCGACGGGACGTACGGCGGTGCGAGTGCGAGATGTTGTTGCCGAAGCCCGGCCCCTTGCCGCAGACGTCGCAGTTGGCAGCCACGGGTCACTCCAAAGACTTCAGATGCACTTACGGTTGATCCCGGCATGCCGGGACAGGATCTCGAGCGCGAACGGTCCGTGATCTGAGTGGCGGTGCCAGGGGGAGAGCCCGATCGGATCGGGCAACCGGAGCAGCATACAACGGCTGCTCCAGCACAACGAAACTACCACGGCGGTGCAGCGGCCCGCCCCCGGGCCTCTTCCGGTGGGCACCCTCGCGGGGTCTACGCTGCCTGCCACGTCCAGCAGCTCAAGGAGGCGCAGGTGGCGCAGGTGCCGCAGAGGTTCTTCGACGCTCTGGCGGTGCGCACCTGGTGCGGCCTGTCGCTGCGCGCGCTGGGACGGGCGCGCGAGGAGATCGACGCGATCAACGTCTACCCGGTCGCGGACGGGGACACCGGCACGAACCTCTATCTGACCGTCGAGTCCGCCGTCGCCGCCGTGGAGGCCGTGTTCGCGGCGCACGAGGTCGGCCGGGTGCCGGCCGGACGGAACCCGGACCGGCCCGCGGACCCGGCGGGGACGGCCGGCGGACCCACGCTGGCGGACGCCGTCGGCGCCATGGCGCACGGGGCGCTGATCGGGGCCCGGGGCAATTCCGGGACCATCCTGGCCCAGCTGCTGCGCGGCCTGGCCCAGGTGCTCGGCGCGCACGGTGAGAACGCTCACACCGACGGCACGGGCCTGCGGCTGGCCCTGCGGCACGCGGCCGACTCCGCCCGGCAGGCCGTGGCCCACCCGGTCGAGGGCACCGTCCTCACGGTCGCCTCCGCCGCCGCCGACGCGGCCGGGAACGCCGAGGGCGACTGCGCGGCCGTGGCGCACGCCGCCTACGAGGGTGCCCGCGCGGCCCTCGCCGCGACCCCCGGACAGCTTCCGGTCCTGGAGCGCGCCGGAGTGGTCGACGCCGGGGGCCACGGCCTGGTGACCGTCCTCGCGGCCCTGGTCGAGACGTTCACCGGGCGGACACCGGTGCCGGGAGCGGCGGCGGGAGCGGTGGCGGGAGCGGTGGCCGTGCCGCACGCACGCGTGGAGCACACCGGCGGGGAGACCGCCGGGGAGTGCGCGGCGCCGGACGGCCCCGGGGACGGACCCGCCTTCGAGGTGATCTACCTCCTGGAGGCCGAGGACACCGCCGTGGCACGGCTGCGGCAGCGGCTCGACGCCCTCGGCGACTCGCTCGTCGTGGTCGGCGGCGACGGGCTGTGGAACGTCCACGTGCACGTCGACGACGCAGGCGCCGCCGTGGAGGCGGGCGTCGAGGCCGGACGGCCGTACCGGATCCGGATCACCCACTTCGGGGCCGGCGACGTGCACACCACCGGCACCGAGCGCCCGCCGCGGGAACGGGCCGAGCGCGCCGTGGTCGCCGTCGTGCCCGGCGAGGGCCTGGCCGGGCTGTACGCCGAGGCCGGCGCCACCACGGTGCTCGCGCGCCCCGGGGAGCCGCCCGCGAGCGGGGAGCTCGTCCAGGCCGTACGGCGGGCGCACGCGCGCGAGGTCGTGCTGCTGCCCAACGACGCCGAGCTGCGCCACACAGCGGCCGCGGCGGCCGAGCAGGCCCGCGCCGACGGCATCCGCGTCGCCCTGATCCCGACCCGCTCCGCGGTGCAGGGCATCGCCGCGCTCGCCGTGCACGAACCCGAGCGGCGCTTCGACGAGGACGTCGTGGCGATGACCTCGGCGGCCGGCGCCACCCGCTACGCCGAGGTCACCGTCGCCGAGCACCGGTCCTGGACGACTGCCGGCATCTGCCAGGCCGGCGACGTCCTCGGCCTCGTCGACGGGGACGTCGCCGTGATCGGCGCGGACGTCACGACCGTGGCGAGTACGGTGCTGGACCGCATGCTCGCGGCCGGCGGCGAACTGGTCACCCTGGTCGTCGGCGACGACGCCCCCGAGCCCCTCGCCGGACTCCTGGAGGCCCGCGTCCGCGAGGCCTACCTCGCCGTCGACACGGTCGTCTACCGGGGCGGCCGGCAGGGCGCGCCGCTCCTGATCGGCGTGGAGTAGCGCACCTCGCTCCGGCGGGGGTGGCCGGCGATGTCAGTGGCGTGGTGTGCAATGGATCTCGTGCCCGCACTGCAAGAACCCCTGAAGAAGGTGCTCGGCCCCGCCACCGCGAAGGTGATGGCCGAGCACCTCGGCCTGCACACCGTCGGCGACCTCCTCCACCACTACCCCCGCAGATACGAGGAGCGCGGCCAGCTCACCCACCTCGCCGACCTCCCCATGGACGAGCACGTCACGGTGGTCGCCCAGGTCGCGGACGCCCGCCTGCACACCTTCGCCTCCGCCAAGGCGCCGCGCGGCAAGGGACAGCGCCTCGAGGTGACCATCACGGACGGCAGCGGCCGCCTCCAGCTGGTCTTCTTCGGCAACGGCGTCCACAAGCCCCACAAGGAGCTCCTGCCGGGCACCCGGGCGATGTTCTCGGGCAAGGTCTCCGTCTTCAACCGCCGCCTGCAACTGGCCCACCCGGCATACGAGTTGCTGCGCGGCGACACCGACGGCGAAGAGACCGCCGAGTCCTGGGCGGGCGCCCTCATCCCGCTGTACCCGGCCACGGCCAAGCTGGAGTCCTGGAAGCTCGCCAAGGCCATCCAGACGGTCCTGCCCGGCGCACAGGAGGCCGTCGACCCCCTGCCGGACTCGCTGCGCGAGGGACGCGGCCTGGTCTCCCTGCCCGAGGCCCTCCTGAAGATCCACCGCCCGCACACCAAGGCGGACATCGAGGACGCCCGCGCCCGCCTGAAGTGGGACGAGGCCTTCGTCCTCCAGGTCGCCCTGGCCCGCCGCCGGCACGCCGAGACCCAACTGCCCGCGGTCCCGCGGAGACCGAAGCCGGACGGCCTGCTCAGCGCCTTCGACGACCGCCTCCCGTTCACCCTCACCGACGGCCAGCAGAAGGTCTCCCGCGAGATCTTCGACGACCTCGCCACCGACCACCCGATGCACCGGCTGCTCCAGGGCGAGGTGGGCAGCGGGAAGACGATGGTGGCCCTGCGCGCCATGCTCGCCGTCGTCGACGCGGGCGGTCAGGCCGTGATGCTGGCGCCCACCGAGGTGCTCGCCCAGCAGCACCACCGGTCGGTCGTCGAGATGATGGGCGAGCTGGCCGAGGGCGGCATGCTGGGCGGCGCCGATCACGCCACCAAGGTCGTGCTGCTCACCGGCTCGATGGGCGCCGCCGCCCGCCGCCACGCCCTGCTCGACCTGGCCACCGGCGAGGCCGGCATCGTCATCGGCACCCACGCCCTGATCGAGGACAAGGTGCAGTTCCACGACCTCGGCCTGGTCGTCGTCGACGAACAGCACCGCTTCGGCGTCGAGCAGCGCGACGCCCTGCGCGGCAAGGGGAAGCAGCCTCCGCACCTGCTCGTCATGACCGCCACGCCCATCCCGCGCACCGTCGCCATGACCGTCTTCGGCGACCTCGAGACCTCCGTCCTGGACCAGCTCCCGGCCGGCCGCTCCCCGATCGCCAGCCATGTCGTCCCGGCCGCCGACAAGCCGCACTTCCTGGCCCGAGCCTGGGAGCGGGTCCGCGAGGAGGTGTCGAACGGCCACCAGGCGTACGTCGTCTGCCCGCGCATCGGCGACGAGGAGGACGGCGCCGGGAAGAAGCAGGGGCCGCCGGAGGGCGACGCCGACAGGCGTCCGCCGCTCGCCGTCCTCGACATCGCCGAGCAGCTCGCGAAGGGACCGCTGCAGGGACTCGGGGTCGAGGTGCTGCACGGACGCATGCAGCCCGACGACAAGGACGCCGTCATGCGCCGCTTCGCCGCCGGCGAGACCGACGTCCTGGTCGCCACGACCGTCATCGAGGTCGGCGTCAACGTCCCGAACGCCACCGCGATGGTGATCATGGACGCCGACCGCTTCGGTGTCTCCCAGCTCCACCAGCTGCGCGGCCGCGTCGGCCGCGGCTCCGCCCCCGGCCTGTGCCTGCTGGTCACCGAGATGCCCGAGGCGAGCACGGCCCGCCAGCGGCTCAACGCCGTCGCCGGCACCCTCGACGGCTTCGAGCTCTCCCGCATCGACCTCGAACAGCGCCGCGAGGGCGACGTCCTCGGCCAGGCCCAGTCCGGCGCCCGCACCTCCCTGCGCGTCCTCGCCGTCATCGAGGACGAGGAGATCATCGCCGAGGCGAGGCAGGAGGCGGCGGCGGTGGTGGCCGCCGACCCGGAACTCACCGGCCTGCCCGGCCTGCGAACGGCCCTCGACGCCCTCCTCGACGAGGAGCGGGAGCAGTACCTGGAAAAGGGATGAACATCACCGGCCCGGGGCGCGGGGCCGCGCCGGCACACGGCTCGGCCGCGCGGCGCGACCAGCCACACTGAACACAACGCCGTCTACGACCAAGGACCCCAGATGACCCGCGTGATCGCCGGCAAGGCCGGCGGACGTCGCCTAGCCGTCCCGCCGGGAACGGGCACCCGCCCCACCTCCGACCGTGCGCGCGAAGGCCTCTTCTCCACCTGGCAGTCCCTGCTCGGCGGCCCCCTGGACGGCGAACGGGTCCTCGACCTGTACGCCGGATCGGGCGCCGTCGGCCTGGAGGCGCTGTCCCGGGGCGCGGGCCACGTCCTGCTCGTCGAGGCCGACGCCCGTGCGGCCCGCACCGTCCGGGACAACGCCAAGTCCCTCGGTCTGCCCGGCGCCGAGGTCAGGGCGGGCAGAGCGGAACAGATCGTCCGCACCCCGGCCCCGGCCGAGCCGTACGACATCGTCTTCCTGGACCCGCCGTACGCCGTCTCGGACGACGATCTTCGGGAGATCCTGCTCACACTCCGCACGGAGGGGTGGCTCACCGCGGAAGCGCTCGTCACCGTGGAGCGCAGCACCAGAGGCGGCCCCTTCGGGTGGCCCGACGGCTTCGAGGCGATCCGGGCCCGTCGCTACGGCGAGGGAACGTTTTGGTACGGTCGCGCCGCCTCTACGTGCGAAGACGCACGATGACCGGACCGGAGAGCGAGGGAACTCTAGTGCGCCGCGCCGTCTGTCCCGGGTCGTTCGACCCCATCACCAACGGACATCTCGACATCATCGCCCGGGCCTCCAGCCTCTACGACGAGGTCTACGTCGCGGTGATGATCAACCAGGCCAAGAAGGGCCTGTTCGAGATCGAGGAGCGGATCGACCTCATCGGCCAGGTCACCGCCGAGTACGGGAACGTCCGTGTGGAGGCCTTCCACGGCCTCCTCGTCGACTTCTGCAAGCAGCGCGAGATCCCCGCCATCGTGAAGGGCCTGCGCGCTGTCAGCGACTTCGACTACGAGCTGCAGATGGCCCAGATGAACAACGGCCTCTCGGGCGTGGAGACCCTCTTCATCCCCACCAACCCCACCTACAGCTTCCTGTCGTCCTCCCTGGTCAAGGAGGTCGCGACCTGGGGCGGCGACGTCTCCCACCTGGTGCCGCCGCTGGTCCTCGAGGCCCTCTCGGAGCGCCTGAGGAAGGACTGAGCGCGCCCCCGCACGCCGCCCGCACGCCCCCGCGCAGCTCCCGGAGACCGACATCCCGTCACCCGGTGTCCCCGCGACACCCCAGGGTCGTACAGTCGTCCCGTCCGTCTCCAACACAGCTGTAGAGAGTGGCGAGCACACGGTGGACGTGCAGAAGAAGCTCGACGAGATCACCGCGATGGTCTCCGGCGCCCGCGCCATGCCCATGTCGGCCTCGTGCGTGGTCAACCGCGCCGAGCTGCTCTCGATGCTGGAGGAGCTGCGCGCCGAGCTCCCCGGTTCGCTCGCCCGGGCCCAGGAGCTGATCGGCGACCGCGAGCAGATGGTCGCGCAGGCCCGCGAGGAGGCGGACCGGATCATCGAGAGCGCGCACGCGGAGCGCGGTTCCCTGATCTCCGGCACGGAGGTGGCCCGCCGCTCCCAGGCGGAGGCCGACCGGATCCTCGCCGAGGCCCGGCAGGAGGCCGAGGAGGTCCGCGCCGAGGCCGACGACTACGTCGACTCCAAGCTCGCCAACTTCGAGGTCGTCCTCACCAAGACGCTCGGCTCCGTCGGCCGTGGGCGGGAGAAGCTCCTCGGCACCGGCCCGGGCCTCGACGAGAACGGCTACGAGGACGAGGACGCCCCCGAGCGCAGCCACGACCCCGAGACCCTGCGCCGCGACGCCGACACCTACGTCGACACCAAGCTCGGCGCCTTCGAGGCGGTCCTGGCCAAAACCCTGGAGGCCGTCGGCCGCGGCCGCCAGAAGCTGCACGGCCGGATCGCCACCGACGACCTCGGCGCCCTCGCCGACGACCTCACCACCGTCCAGCACTCCAGCGACGCCGACTACCTCGCCGACCTCGCGGCGCTCTCGGACGCCCCCGCCGCGCCGCCCCGGCAGCAGGAGTACGGCGAGCAGCAGCCGGCGGCGGCACAGGCGCCGGCCGTACCGGAGATGCCGTCGCAGCAGCCGGCGTACGGCTACGCGCAGCAGCAGCCCGATCCGTACGCCGGCTACCAGCAGCCCTACGGCGGCCGGCAGGACGCCTACGGCTACCAGCAGCAGGACCCCGACCCGTACGCGTACCAGAGCTACGACGCCCAGCAGCAGACCTACGACGCCCAGGGCTACGCCCAGCCCCAGCAGCCTCCGCAGCTGCCGCCGGCCCAGCCGGGGACCCTCGACGAGACCAGCCTCTTCGACACCAGCATGATCAGCGCCGAACAGCTCCGGGCCTACGAACAGGGCCGCGGGCTGTAGCCCGGCGCCGGCCCGGGGGCCGGATTGGGCCGAGAGCGAAAGGTCCAGTATCCTGGCTCTTCGGTCGCGCGTACGTCCGTGATCAACGCTGCCCGGGACACCGCAGGGCGGCGTCCCCCCACTCAGAAGATCGAAAGCAGGAATGGCCCTGAACGCCCGCCTCGACCACCGAAACCCTCTCGTGTTCGACACGCACGAGCTGGGACGGCGTCCTGGTGCGCTGCAGCGCCTGAACCGCACGATCGACGCTCCCCGGGACCTCGGTGTCGCGGGAGTCATCGGAGTGCCGGAAGGCGCCCCGTTGGAGCTCGAGGTCCGGCTCGAGTCGGTCATGGAAGGGGTGCTCGTCACAGGCACCGCCCGTGCCAAGGCCGAGGGGGAGTGCGTAAGGTGTCTGGAGCCGCTGGAGCAGCAGCTCGAAGCGGACTTCCAGGAGATGTTCTCGTACCCTGACGCCGACGACCGGGGCCGCGTGAAGGCGGAACCGGCCGACGACGCCGAGGAAGACGAGGACAGGCTCTTCGTCGAGGACGGTCTGATCGACCTCGAACCCGTGCTGCGTGATGCGGTGGTGCTCGCACTGCCGATGCAGCCGGTGTGCCAGGAAGACTGCCAGGGTCTGTGCTCCGAGTGCGGAGCACGCCTGTCGGACGACCCGGACCACCACCACGACGCCGTCGACATCCGTTGGGCGGCTTTGCAGGGACTCGCCGGTTCACTCGAAGACGGCGAGAAGGACGAGATGAGCGGCGCCGAACCGGGCGTCGACGAGAAGCAGGAGAAGTAGCCGTGGCTGTTCCGAAGCGGAAGATGTCGCGCAGCAACACGCGCCACCGCCGGTCGCAGTGGAAGGCTGCGGTCCCCACCCTGGTTGCGTGCGAGCGCTGCCACGAGCCCAAGCAGCAGCACATCGCGTGCCCGTCTTGCGGCACTTACAACAAGCGCCAGGTCCTCGAGGTCTGAGCGGCTGGTGAGAGGCACTGTGTCAGTCCCCAAAAAGGCGGAAGACGCCAAGAAGAAGGCGGACACCCAGGCCTCGTCCCACACGCTTCTGGAAGGGCGGCTCGGCTATCAGCTCGAGTCCGCCCTTCTGGTGCGTGCGCTGACCCACCGTTCCTACGCGTACGAGAACGGCGGCCTGCCGACGAACGAGCGGCTGGAGTTCCTCGGTGACTCCGTCCTCGGCCTCGTCGTCACGGACACGCTGTACCGCACCCACCCCGACCTGCCCGAAGGCCAGCTGGCCAAGTTGCGGGCCGCGGTGGTCAACTCGCGTGCGCTGGCGGAGGTGGGCCGCGGGCTCGACCTCGGCTCCTTCATCCGGCTCGGCCGCGGTGAAGAGGGAACGGGCGGCCGGGACAAGGCGTCCATCCTCGCCGACACCCTCGAAGCGGTGATCGGCGCGGTCTATCTCGACCAGGGCCTCGACGCGGCCTCCGAACTGGTGCACCGCCTGTTCGACCCGCTGATCGAGAAGTCCTCCAACCTCGGTGCCGGCCTGGACTGGAAGACCAGCCTCCAGGAACTCACCGCGACCGAAGGACTCGGCGTCCCCGAGTACCTGGTCACGGAGACCGGCCCGGACCACGAGAAGACCTTCACTGCTGCCGCCCGCGTCGGAGGCGTCTCGTACGGCACCGGCACCGGCCGCAGCAAGAAGGAGGCGGAGCAGCAGGCGGCGGAATCCGCGTGGCGGTCCATCCGCGCCGCGGCGGACGAGCGCGCCAGGACCAAGGCGGCCCCGTCGGCCGCCGGCGTCGTCGCCGAACCGGACGCCGACGCACCGTCGGCCTCCGCCTGACCACAGCACAGCACAGCACGACCCGAGCGCCCGCCCCAGCCCCGGGGCGGGCGCTCGGGCCGTCCAACGGACCGTCCGAGGGGAAGCCATGCCCGAGTTGCCCGAGGTCGAGGTCGTACGGCGCGGCCTGGAACGCTGGGTCGCCCACCGGACCGTCGCCGACGCCGAGGTGCTCCACCCGCGCGCGGTACGCCGGCACATCGCCGGCGGCGACGACTTCGCCCAGCGTCTGAAGGACCACCGCATCGGCACACCCAGCCGCCGCGGCAAGTACCTGTGGCTGCCCCTGGAGGACACCGGCCAGGCGGTCCTCGCGCATCTCGGCATGAGCGGCCAGCTGCTGGTCCAGCCGCACGAGGCGCCGGCCGAGAAGCACCTGCGCATCCGCGTCCGCTTCGCCGACGCCCTGGGCACGGAGCTCCGCTTCGTCGACCAGCGCACCTTCGGCGGCCTGTCACTGCACGAGACCACCCCCGACGGACTGCCGGACGTCATCGGGCACATCGCCCGCGACCCCCTCGACCCGCTGTTCGACGACGAGGCGTTCCACCAGGCCCTGCGCCGCAAGCGGACCACCGTCAAACGGGCCCTGCTCGACCAGTCGCTGATCAGCGGCGTCGGCAACATCTACGCGGACGAGGCCCTGTGGCGCTCCCGCCTGCACTACGAACGTCCGACCGCCACCCTCACCCGGCCCCGTACCGCCGAACTCCTCGGCCACGTCCGGGACGTGATGAACGCGGCCCTCGCCGTGGGCGGCACCAGCTTCGACAGCCTGTACGTCAACGTCAACGGGGAGTCGGGCTACTTCGACCGCTCGCTCGACGCGTACGGCCGCGAGGGACTGCCCTGCCGCCGCTGCGCGACGCCGATGCGCCGCAGGCCGTGGATGAACCGCTCCAGCTACTACTGCCCGAAGTGCCAGCGACCGCCGCGCGCGGTGTCCTGAGGCCTAGGTCTGTCGTCTGGATCAGGCCGGCTGTGACGGACGGCGCGTCCCGGCCGACCCGAGCGGGGTGTGGTGCGTGCAGCTGCAAGGCGGAGGAGGGCGCCAGGGCGGAGCCCTGGCAACCGACGACAACGCGGCAGATGTGCGTGCCACACCCCGCGACGCCGGCATGATCCAAACGACAGACCCTAGCCCCGGGCGTCGTAGCGCTCACGCGAGGCGAGCACCTCGTCCATGTGCCCCTCCAGGCACTGGATGAGCGTGATCAGCCGTCCGGCCACCTCGCGTCCGAGCGGGGTGAGTTCGTAGTCCACCCGGGGCGGGTTGGTGGGCTGCGCCTCGCGGTGCACCAGACCGTCGCGCTCCAGCGCGTGCAGGGTCTGGGACAGCATTTTCTCGCTCACGCCGTCGACCCGGCGGCGCAGCTCGTTGAAGCGGAGGGAACCCTCGGACAGCGCGCCCAGCGTGAGCGCGCCCCAGCGCCCCGTGACGTGCTCCAGGGTGCCGCGCGAGGGGCAGGCCCGGGAGAACACGTCGTACGGCAGATCCTGCTCCTCCGTGCGCTCCTGCGTGGTCGACATGTCACCAGCGTACGTGAGCACAGCGCTGCCCCGCGGAGAGCGCCGAGCGCACGACAGCGGTCCCGGCGGCTCGCTCAGTAGCCGAAGTCCTGCGTCCACCAGGGGCCGCCGGCGCCGAAGTGGACGCCGACGCCGAGGGTCCGGAAGTCGCAGTTCAGGATGTTGGCCCGGTGACCGGAGCTGTTCATCCAGGCGTCCATCACGGCCTGGGCGTCCGCCTGCCCGCGGGCTATGTTCTCGCCCCCGAGGTCGCTTATCCCGGCCGCCTCGGCCCGGTCCCACGGGGTGGCGCCGCCGGGGTCGGTGTGGTCGAAGAAGCCCTGTGCCGCCATGGCCTCGCTGAAGTCCTCGGCCAGTTCCCGCAGCGCGCTGTTCGCGGCGACCGGGCTGCAGCCCGCCTTGGCCCGCTCGTCGTTGACCAGCTTCAGCACCTGGGCCTCGGCGGCGGACTGCTCGGAGACGGCACCCGCGGGAGCGCCGGTCTTCCGCTCCGGCGCCGCCGTGGCAGCGCCCGCCGCGCTGGGCGGGCGCTCCCGGCCGGGCGTGGACGCCTCGGGCTCCTTCGTCACGGACGGCGTCCCGGCCGGTGCGGCCGACGTCGTCGACGCCGAGGGCGAAGGGGAGGCGGACGCCGAGGACGAGGAGGGGGACGCGGGGGAGGAGGGCGGAGCGGAGCGGCCCGTGCCGCGGCCGGCGGACGACGCGCCGCCGTCCGGGCCGGCCTCCGCACTGCCGGAGGTGCCGCCCAGCTCGGCCGGGTTGTTCGTCGGGACGTCCGCGGACTCGACCCGGTCACCGCCGCCGGCGCCGCCGACGCGGTAGTTGTCCAGGCCGGGCACCGCACCCGTGGCCACCGCGATCGTGCCGAGGGCGACGGCGGCGGAGACGCCGAGCAGTCCGGTGCGGACCGGCGTGACGGCCTTCTTCCGGCGGCGCCGCTGTGCCGTGCGCCGCGGGCCGTCGTCGGGAGTGAAGCCCTCGCTGGGGAAGGGCACCGTACGGCCGGCCCCCGGGCCCTCGCCGGTCCGGTCGTCCGGCCCGAACAGGTAGGCGTCGCTCCGCGCGCGGGCCTCGGCGTACGTCTCGGGATTCAGATAGGGCGCGATGCCCCTCGTGGGGCGGTCACCCGCGCCCGGGACCTGCGGGTGCCGGCCCTGTCCCGCCGATCCGTCCGGGCGGTGGCCCCCCGCGGCGCGGCCGGCGGCGGAGCGTCGGTGGCGTCCCATGTCCTGGCCTTCCTCGTCCTCGCGTTCACCACAGAACTCACACGATCAGGTGAGTTTGAGGCGCGATTCATTGGGTGGGGACGGTACCGCATGGTGCCAGGGGGTGAAGTGTCCGGAGAGACATTGACTGGTTAGGTTGCACTCATGAGCGAGGATGTACGGCTGGTCGCGTGGGTTCGCGGGCAGGTCCAGGGTGTGGGTTTCCGCTGGTTCACGCGGGCCAGGGCACTGGAACTCGGCGAACTGAGTGGTTTTGCTCTCAATCTGGCCGACGGGCGCGTCCAGGTGGTGGCGGAGGGCCCGCGGGAGCGGTGCGAGGGACTCCTCGACTGGCTGGGGGGCGACGACACGCCCGGACGTGTGGACGGAGTCACCGAGATCTGGGACACACCCCGCGGCGGCTACGACGGCTTCGCGATCCGCTGACGGAACACCGCGCGGAGCCCGCCCGGCACCCGGGGCGGGGGAGTGCCAGGGGTCTGCCGGAGCGAAAACGAGCAGGTGGTTGCCAAGAAGGCCGGTTCCGTGGCAGGCTCCCCACCCAGAATGATCGCCACGCCCCTCGGGGCCCGCAGGATTCGCAGCGCCGCCGTTTCCCGGCCGCGCGCCCCGGGCACCCGTCAATACGGGGCGTGATCGTGTTGACCGTCAAACTTTTTGGTGAGACGCTGAAAGCCCCGCGCACCTTAGCTGTTTGGCATGGTTGAACGGCAGTGAAAACTCAAGAGTGCCAAGCACCGCGGGTGCGAATCCCTCACGACCCAACGACCCGCACCGCTCAGGTCGGTCACTCATTGTGGAGGACCATCCATCATGGCAAAGGCGCTTCTCGGTTACGTCGGCGGCTCCGACCCTCGACTCCTCGCCGAGATGCGACGGCTCCAGCAGCGCGTCCAGGACCTGGAATCCGAACTCGGACGAATCCAGGCGGAGAACGACGCGCTGGCGGCTGCCGCTTCTCACGACAGGATCATGGAGAGCATGGAGAGCGTTGACGCACACCAGGCGGAGCCTGCGCTCACCTGATCACTGCATCGCTCCACCGACGGCACAGCAGTGGTTGGGCCCGCCCGTACAGCCGCTCAGTTGTCAGAGTTGCAAGGGACGCTTCGGCGTCCCTTCTTTCTTTCCCCGCCCCATCCGTCTCGTGCGCTGCTCCGGCGTGCCGTCCGAACCTTCGCCCGTGCATCCTTTCACCCTCTTCAACGTCTGATGTGCCCTGCATGTTCACCGGCGAAACCGCGCCGGTTCACCGGTTCATGAAGTGAGACACCCCGAAAGGTAGAGTCCGGCGGCGTGCACCTGAAGGCCCTCACCCTCCGCGGATTCAAGTCGTTCGCCTCGGCGACCACGCTCCGGTTCGAACCCGGCATCACCTGCGTCGTCGGTCCGAACGGGTCGGGCAAGTCGAACGTCGTGGACGCGCTCAGCTGGGTCATGGGCGAACAGGGCGCCAAGTCGCTGCGCGGCGGCAAGATGGAGGACGTCATCTTCGCCGGCACCACCGGCCGCCCGCCGCTGGGCCGGGCCGAGGTGTCCCTCACCATCGACAACTCCGACGGGGCCCTGCCCATCGAGTACGCCGAGGTCACCATCACGCGGATCATGTTCCGCAACGGCGGCAGCGAGTACCAGATCAACGGCGACACCTGCCGGCTGCTCGACATCCAGGAACTGCTCTCCGACTCCGGCATCGGCCGCGAGATGCACGTCATCGTCGGCCAGGGCCAGCTCGACTCCGTCCTGCACGCCGACCCCACGGGCCGCCGCGCCTTCATCGAGGAGGCCGCCGGCGTCCTCAAGCACCGCAAGCGCAAGGAGAAGGCGCTCAGGAAACTGGACGCGATGCAGGCCAACCTCGCGCGCGTGCAGGACCTCACCGACGAACTGCGGCGCCAGCTCAAGCCACTCGGCCGGCAGGCGGCGGTGGCGAGAAGGGCCGCCGTCATCCAGGCCGACCTGCGGGACGCCCGGCTCAGGCTCCTCGCCGACGATCTCGTACGGATGCGCGAGGCGCTCCAGGCCGAGATCGCCGACGAGGCCGCCCTGAAGGAGCGCAGGGAGAGCGCCGAACGCGAGCTGGGCAAGGCGCTGCGGCGCGAGGCGGACCTGGAGGACGAGGTGCGCCGCCTCACCCCACGCCTGCAACGCGCGCAGCAGACCTGGTACGAGCTGTCCCAGCTCGCCGAGCGGGTGCGCGGCACGGTCTCCCTGGCCGACGCCCGCGTGAAGAGCGCCACCTCCTCGCCCCCCGAGGAGCGGCGCGGCCGGGACCCGGAGGACCTGGAGCGCGAGGCCGCCCGGGTGCGCGAGCAGGAGGCCGAACTGGAAGCGGCCCTGGAGGCGGCCGAGCGCGCCCTGGAGGACACGGTCGCCCACCGCGCCGACCTGGAACGCGAACTGGCCCTGGAGGAGCGCCGCCTCAAGGACGTGGCCCGCGCCATCGCCGACCGCCGCGAGGGGCTCGCCCGGCTCAGCGGGCAGGTCGGGGCCGCCCGTTCCCGCGCGGCCTCCGCGCAGGCGGAGATCGAGCGGCTGGCCGCCGCCCGGGACGAGTCCCGGGAGCGGGCCGCCGCCGCCCAGGAGGAGTACGAGGCGCTCCGGGCCGAGGTCGACGGACTCGACGCCGGCGACCAGGAACTCGCCGAGCGGCACGAGGCCGCCAGGCGTCGGCTGGCCGAGGCGGAGGCCGCCCAGAGTGCCGCCCGGGAGGCGGCCACCGCGGCGGAGCGCGAGCGCGCGGCGACGCAGGCCCGCCACGACGCCCTCGCCCTGGGCCTGCGCCGCAAGGACGGCAGCGGGGCGCTGCTCGCCGCGCGGGACGGGCTCGGCGGACTGCTCGGCCCCGCCGCCGGCCTGCTCACCGTGACACCGGGCCACGAGGTCGCCCTGGCCGCCGCCTTCGCGGCCGCCGCCGACGCTCTCGCCGTCTCGTCCCCGGCGGCCGCCGCCGACGCCATCCGGCACCTGCGCAAACAGGACGCCGGCCGCGCCGCGCTGCTGCTCGCCGGCGCCCCCGACGACGTACCGCACGAGCCGCGGAGCGACGGGCCGCCGTACGCCGCCGACCTCGTCCGGGGGCCCGCCGACCTGATGCCCGCGGTACGGCGGCTGCTGCGCGGCATCGTCGTCGTCGCCACCCTGGAGGACGCCGAGGACCTCGTCTACGCCCACCCGGGGCTGACCGCGGTCACCGCCGAGGGCGATCTGCTGGGCGCCCACTTCGCGCACGGCGGGTCCGCCGGGGCGCCCAGCCTGCTGGAGGTGCAGGCGTCCGTGGACGAGGCCGCCGCGGAGCTGACGGAGCTGGGCGTGCGGTGCGCGGAACTGGCCGAGGCGCAGGAGGCGGCCGTCGAGCGGCGCCGCGAGTGTGCCGCGCTCGTGGAGGAGCTGGGGGAACGGCGCCGGGCCGCCGACCGGGAGAAGTCGTCCGTCGCCCAGCAGCTCGGGCGGCTCGCCGGGCAGGCGCGGGGCGCGGCCGGGGAGGCCGAGCGGTCCGCCGCGGCGGCCGAGCGGGCGCAGGAGGCGCTGGACAAGGCGCTCATGGACGTCGAGGAACTGGCCGAGCGGCTCGCGGTCGCCGAGGAGATGCCGGTCGAGGAGGAACCCGACACCTCCGTGCGCGACCGCCTCGCCGCCGACGGCGCCAACGCACGGCAGACCGAGATGGAGGCCCGTCTCCAGGCGCGTACGCACGAGGAGCGGGTCAAGGGACTGGCCGGACGGGCCGACTCCCTCGACCGGGCCGCCCTCGCGGAACGCGAGGCACGCGCGCGTGCCGAACAGCGCCGGGCCCGGCTGCGGCACGAGGCGGCCGTGGCCGAGGCCGTCGCCGCGGGCGCCCGGCAACTGCTGGAGCACGTCGAGGTCTCGCTGATCCGCGCCGACGAGGAGCGCGGCGCCGCCGAGGCCGCCAAGGCCCGGCGCGAGCAGGAACTGGCCGCCGCGCGCACCGCCGGGCGCGACCTCAAGGCCGAGCTCGACAAGTTGACGGATTCAGTCCACCGGGGCGAGGTACTCGGCGCCGAGAAGCGGCTGCGCATCGAGCAGCTGGAGACCAAGGCGCTGGAGGAACTCGGTGTGGAACCGGCGGGGCTCGAGGCCGAGTACGGGCCGCATCAACTGGTGCCGCCCTCGCCCCCCGCCGAGGGCGAGGAGCTCCCGGAGGATCCGGAGCACCCTCGCAACCGCCCCCGGCCCTTCGTACGGGCCGAGCAGGAGAAGCGGCTGAAGGCGGCCGAACGGGCGTACCAGCAGCTCGGCAAGGTCAATCCGCTGGCCCTCGAGGAGTTCGCGGCGCTGGAGGAGCGGCACCAGTTCCTCAGCGAGCAGCTCGAGGACCTGAAGAAGACCCGCGCCGACCTGCTCCAGGTCGTCAAGGAGGTCGACGAGCGCGTCGAACAGGTCTTCACGGAGGCCTACCGGGACACGGCCCGGGAGTTCGAGGGCGTGTTCGGCCGGCTCTTCCCCGGCGGCGAGGGACGCCTGGTGCTGACCGACCCCGACAACATGCTCACCACGGGCGTGGACGTCGAGGCGCGGCCGCCGGGCAAGAAGGTCAAGAGACTCTCGCTGCTCTCGGGCGGGGAGCGTTCGCTGACCGCCGTGGCGCTGCTCGTGTCGATCTTCAAGGCGCGGCCCAGCCCGTTCTACGTGATGGACGAGGTCGAGGCGGCGCTCGACGACACCAACCTGCAGCGGCTGATCCGGATCATGCAGGAGCTCCAGGAGGCCTCGCAGCTGATCGTCATCACGCACCAGAAGCGGACGATGGAGGTCGCCGACGCGCTGTACGGCGTCTCCATGCAGGGCGACGGCGTGTCGAAGGTCATCAGCCAGCGTCTGCGGCAGCCGGTGTAGGACGTTGAAAGCCGGGCATGTGAGCTTCAACTCTTGAACGCATCGACGTCAGGTGCATCGCCTAACTCACAGCTCTCGCCCTATTGACTTCGAAACTTGAAGGCATAGTCTCTGCAACGTTGCTTTTACCTTCAGGTACCTACTAGTGGCACCTCGAAGGGCGAACCACCCCGGCAGCGTTGCCGGAAGCCCGAGGAGTACACGTGGCCAGCACAGCGCAGGCACCCAATCCAGGAGCCAGAACGGCTCACCCCGATCATCTCGGGCACGTCATCTTCATCGCGGCGGCGGCCGCGATGGGCGGTTTCCTGTTCGGCTACGACAGCTCCGTGATCAATGGCGCCGTCGAGGCCATCCGGGACCGCTACGACGTCGGCTCCGCGGTGCTGGCCCAGGTCATCGCCGTCGCGCTGATCGGCTGTGCCATCGGCGCCGCGACCGCCGGCCGCATCGCCGACCGCATCGGCCGCATCCGCTGCATGCAGATCGCGTCGGTCCTGTTCACCGTGAGCGCCATCGGATCGGCCCTGCCGTTCGCGCTGTGGGACCTCGCCATGTGGCGCATCATCGGCGGTTTCGCCATCGGCATGGCCTCGGTGATCGGCCCGGCCTACATCGCCGAGGTCTCCCCGCCCGCCTACCGCGGCCGGCTCGGCTCCTTCCAGCAGGCCGCGATCGTCATCGGCATCGCCGTGTCGCAGCTGGTCAACTGGGGCCTGCTGAACGCGGCGGGCGGCGACCAGCGCGGTGAGCTGATGGGCCTGGAGGCCTGGCAGGTCATGCTCGGCGTCATGGTCATCCCGGCCGTCCTCTACGGCCTGCTGTCCTTCGCCATCCCGGAGTCCCCGCGCTTCCTGATCTCCGTCGGCAAGCACGAGCGCGCCAAGCAGATCCTCAAGGAGGTCGAGGGCAAGGACGTCGACTTCGACGCCCGCGTCACCGAGATCGAGCACGCGATGCACCGCGAGGAGAAGTCGTCCTTCAAGGACCTGCTCGGCGGCAGCTTCTTCTTCAAGCCGATCGTCTGGATCGGTATCGGCCTCTCGGTCTTCCAGCAGTTCGTCGGCATCAACGTCGCGTTCTACTACTCCTCGACGCTGTGGCAGTCGGTCGGCGTCGACCCGACGGACTCGTTCTTCTACTCGTTCACGACGTCGATCATCAACATCGTCGGTACCGTGATCGCGATGATCTTCGTGGACCGGGTCGGCCGCAAGCCGCTCGCCCTCATCGGCTCGGTCGGCATGGTGATCGGGCTGGCGCTGGAGGCCTGGGCGTTCTCCTTCGACCTGGTCGACGGCAAGCTCCCGGCCACCCAGGGCTGGGTCGCCCTGATCGCCGCCCACGTGTTCGTCCTGTTCTTCGCCCTGTCCTGGGGTGTGGTCGTCTGGGTGTTCCTCGGCGAGATGTTCCCGAACCGGATCCGTGCCGCCGCGCTGGGTGTGGCCGCGTCCGCCCAGTGGATCGCCAACTGGGCGATCACCGCGAGCTTCCCGTCGCTGGCCGACTGGAACCTCTCCGGCACGTACGTGATCTACACGATCTTCGCCGCGCTCTCCATCCCGTTCGTGCTGAAGTACGTCAAGGAGACGAAGGGCAAGGCCCTGGAGGAGATGGGCTGACCGCCCTCCCCGAGCTCGGGGAGAAGGGCCTCATCCCCGCTGCCCCTCTCCCCGTACCGTGCCGCCGCCCCCGGTCCACCACCTGGACCGGGGGCGGCGGTGTTGTGTGCGGGCGGGGGGACGGTTCCGCGGGGGGACCGAGGGCCCGCACCGGGCTCGGCACCGGGGTGCGCGGCGGGACCAGCCGGGTCCGCGGCGGCGGGGGAGGGCGCACGCAAGCGCCCGGCCGTCCGTGGGCGGGGGTGCGGGCACAGGCGCGGTCGCAGTCCGTCGGTGGAGGCCACGGCATGGGCCCCTCCGGCGGGTAGGGACGTGACGGCGGTGTCGCACGGTCGCGCTGTTCGGTGGTGCCACCGGTGGGACCCGCCGACCCATGCCGTGGCGCCGGCGGTGCCGACCTGCCGGGCAGACCGGTGGGGACTGCGGTGCGCCCCACCTCTGCTGACCCGCCGGGCCGCTGTACGGGGGCTGCGATGCCGACCCGCCGGGCACGGTCGACGGCCCGTCGGGCGCGCGGGACGACGACGGCGCGACGCCCCCGGCCACCTGACTGTGCGGGGGCGCGGGCGCCGCTCGCCGGGCCTCGCCGGCCCTGCGGTACTGGGCCCGCCGACCGGCACGGGCCCAGCGGCGGGCCCGCCACGCGAACGTCCCCCTCCGCCGGACCGGGCGAAGGGGGACGCGGTGGTGCGCGGTGTCAGACGCTCAGCGTCTGCGGCTGCTCGGGCTGCTCGGCGCGCTCGGCGGACGCCGCCGGGACGACCACCGGAGGCTTCGGCAGCACCGCGTACAGCAGGCCGGAGATCACCACCGTGGCGACCCAGCCGAGCCCGTACTCGCCGATGACGTTGTTCGCGGCGAGCGGCCCCGTGAACCAGTCGGACGTCGTGAACATCAGGCCCGCGGCCAGACCCACCGCCCAGGCGGCGACGGCGGCGGGGGAGAAACCGCCCCGGTACCAGTACGCGCTGGTGCGCCCGGTGTCGGCCAGGGCCTCGCCGTCGTACTCCTTGCGGCGCAGCATGTCCGCGCCGAAGACGCCGACCCAGGCGGAGAAGGCGACCGCGAGCAGCGACAGGAAGGCGATGAAGGAACCCATGAAGCTGGTCGCCACCAGCATCAGCACGCCGCCGAAGACCAGCGAGATCACGGCGTTCACCGAGACCGCCCAGTGCCGCGGGATCCTGAAGCCGAGGGTCTGCGCGGTGAAGCCGGCCGAGTACATCGACATGGAGTTGATCAGCAGCATGCCGATCAGCGCGATCAGCAGGTACGGCACCGCGATCCAGGTCGGCAGGATCTCGCCGAGGAAGGAGACCGGGTCGCTGGCGGAGGCCAGGTCCGGCGTGGAGACCGCCATGACCATCCCCATCAGCACCATGGGCAGCACGACGATGCCGGCGCCGCCGATCGTCACGCCCACGATGCCCTTGGAGGAGGCGGTGCGCGGCAGGTACCGGGTGAAGTCCGGCGCGGACGGGATCCAGCTCACGCCGCCCGCCGCGATCAGCCCCACGCCGGTGATCATCGCGGCCACCGAGCCGGCGGACCGGTCGAAGACCGCGGACCAGTCGGTGTCGACGATCAGGTAGCCCAGCACCAGCACCGAGAAGACGCCGAAGAGGTACGCCGCGTACTTGTTGCACTTCTGTACGGCGTTGATGCCCAGCCCGGAGATCGCGAACGTCGCGACGACGAAGACGAGAAGCGTCACGATGTCCAGCACGCTGTTGGCCCGGATGCCGAACACGATGTGCAGCACGGTCAGCACGGCATAGGCGCCGGTCACCGCGTTGATCGTCTCCCAGCCCCAGCGGGCGATCCAGATCAGCGCCCCGGGCAGCAGATTGCCCCGCTGGCCGAAGACCGCCCGGGACAGCGCCATGCCGGGGGCGCCGCCGCGCTTGCCGGCGATGCCGATCAGGCCCACCAGGCCGTACGACACCAGGGGCGCGGCGGCCGCGACGACCAGCGCCTGCCAGAAGTTGAGGTGGTAGGCGACGACCAGGCTCGCGCCCATCGTGAGCAGCAGCACGCTGATGTTGGCGCCGACCCAGGTCGGGAAGAGCTCGCGGGTCCGGGCGGTGCGCTCGTGGTCGGGCACCTGCTCGATGCCCCGGGTCTCCAGGGCGCCTTCTGTCTCGGCGGTCTTGCTCATATGGGGGGTCCGTGCCTCGATCGTGGGGAAATCGCGGGAAGGGGATGCGTTCGGGACTCTACGCGCGTTGACGCGTCCTCTTCCATCGTACTTTGATCCGACTCCTGCCTTCCAGGGCCCTTTGTCCCTTGGAGGAAGACACAAGCGGGTGTCCCGGGAGCCCATGGCCGATACTGGACGGGTTATGGAAATCCTCATCCTTGCTGTAGTCATCGCCGTGGTCGTGATCGGCGCGCTCGGCGGGCTGGTCGTGGGCAGTCGCCGCAAGAAGCAGCTGCCTCCGCCGCCTCCGTCGACGCCCGACATCACCGCCCCTCCGGCCGAGCCGCACGTCGGCGACGAGGCCGAGACGCCGCGCGACGAAACGCGCCGGACGATAGAGGAGGTCGATCTCCCCGACGGCGGCACCGCTCCCGTCGGTGTCGAGGAGCCGCCCGTCGTCGAAGAGCTCGAGATCCCGCAGATCGAGGTTCCCGAGCCCACCGCCGGCCGTCTGGTCCGGCTCCGTACCCGACTCTCCCGCTCGCAGAACGCCCTCGGAAAGGGCCTGCTCACCCTGCTCTCCCGGGAACACCTCGACGAGGACACCTGGGAGGAGATCGAGGACACGCTGCTCACCGCCGACGTCGGCGTGCAGCCCACGCAGGAACTCGTCGAGCGGCTGCGCGAGCGTGTGAAGGTGCTCGGCACCCGCACGCCCGAGGAGCTGCGCGGTCTGCTGCGCGAGGAGCTGATCACGCTGGTCGGCCCCGACATGGACCGCGAGGTCAAGACCGAGCCCGCCACCGGCAAGCCCGGCATCGTCATGGTCGTCGGCGTCAACGGCACCGGCAAGACCACCACCACCGGCAAGCTCGCCCGGGTCCTGGTCGCCGACGGCCGCAGCGTCGTCCTCGGTGCCGCCGACACCTTCCGTGCCGCCGCCGCCGACCAGCTGCAGACGTGGGGCGAGCGGGTCGGCGCCCACACCGTGCGCGGCCCGGAGGCCGGCGACCCCGCCTCCGTCGCCTTCGACGCGGTCAAGGAGGGCAAGGACGTCGGCGCCGACGTGGTGCTCATCGACACCGCCGGCCGCCTCCACACCAAGACCGGTCTCATGGACGAGCTCGGCAAGGTGAAGCGCGTGGTGGAGAAGCAGGCCCCGCTGGACGAGGTGCTGCTGGTGCTCGACGCCACCACCGGCCAGAACGGCCTGATCCAGGCCCGCGTCTTCGCCGAGGTGGTCAACATCACCGGCATCGTGCTCACCAAGCTGGACGGCACGGCCAAGGGCGGCATCGTCGTCGCCGTGCAGCGCGAGCTGGGCGTGCCGGTCAAGCTGATCGGGCTCGGCGAGGGCGCCGACGACCTGGCGCCGTTCGAGCCGGCGGCGTTCGTGGACGCGCTCATCGGAGAGTGACCCCCCGCCGGCCCAGCGCCGGTACGCGCACGAAGAAGCGCCCGCCCCCGAGGTGCAGTCGGGGACGGGCGCTTCGCCGTGCCGGGCGGGTGCCGGGGCCGGGTGGCCCGCCGGTCTACGCCCGGGAGCGGTGGGCCACGTACGCCAGCGTCCCCAGCACCAGCCGTGCCGCGGGCGGCTTCGTCGCCGAGTCGAGGGCCGGCGGCCGCAGCCAGCGCACCGGACCCAGGCCGCCGCGGTCCGAGGGCGGGGCCGTGACGTGCGTACCGGGGCCGAGGCCGCGCAGGTCGAGGGCGGTCGGGTCGTCCCAGCCCATCCGGTAGAGGAGCCGGGGCAGCTCGGCGGCCGCGCCGGGGGCCACGAAGAAGTGGGCGCGGCCCTCGGGGGTCGCGGCGACCGGGCCGAGCGGCAGGCCCATGCGCTCCAGCCGCGCCAGTGCCCGGCGCCCGGCGGCCTCGGCCACCTCGATCACGTCGAACGTCCGCCCCACCGGCAGCATCACCGCGGCGCCCGGGAACTCGGCCCAGGCCGTGCTCGCCTCGTCCAGCGTCGCTCCGGCCGGCACCTCCGGGGCGAAGTCCAGCGGATGCGCGCCCGGCACCGGGCAGCCGCGCCGCCCGCAGGAGCAGTCGCCCCCGGCGGCCCGTGCGCCCGGGACCACGTCCCAGCCCCACAGTCCCGTGAACTCGGCCACCGCGGTGGCCTCGGACGCGCGGCCGCGGCGGCGCGTGCCGGGCCGGAGGTCGCGCGTGCCCCGACTCGTCCCGATGCCGATCGTGAAGCCCATGCCCCCTCCAACGGGTCCGACGCAGCGACGGTTACGCAGCGGACGTGATGCGTGACTCTCTGTTTCCAACTCCCCGTTCCGGCGCGGTTCAGACAGCGCCCGGAAGCACTCCGGGTGGTGCGCACGGCGGGGCGCGCCCCGGCGGGCACCGGTTGCACCGTCCTCCGATCGGCCCCTGTCAAGTGAATCGTGCGCAGGCCATCGGGAGTTCATTCGAAGGGGTGGCGAATGGTGGCGATTCCCGAATCACCGTGGCAGGCCCAGTGACCGTGGGATTACTTTGTGTGCATGGCGCCTTGGGGCACATGCACACGTGGGTATGCCGGAGGCAACTCGGCTTTCCGTTCGAAGGGTGGCGTACGCCGGACGGAGGGCCCGGGTCACCGGCATGCTGATAGCGCTTGGCGCACTCGGCGACAGGTGGTCTCAGGGATGGGGGCGTTCCAGTGAGCGGCAACGGCGGAGGCGGCACGAGCGCGGACAGCGCGACGCACGCCGACAAGCGCCCCAACGAGCTGCTCACCTCGTGGTTCGCGCGCAGCGGCTGGTCCAAGGGCGAGCTCGCCCGGCAGGTCAACCGCCGCGCCCGCCAGCTCGGCGCCGGCCACATCTCCACGGACACCTCGCGCGTACGCCGCTGGCTCGACGGCGAGAACCCGCGCGAACCGATCCCGCGGATCCTGTCCGAGCTGTTCTCCGAACGCTTCGGCGTCGTCGTCTCCGTCGAGGACCTGGGTCTGCGCTCCACCCGCCCGTCGCCCTCCGCGACCGGCGTCGACCTGCCCTGGACGGGTCCGCAGACCGTGGCCCTGCTCAGCGAGTTCTCGCGCAGCGACCTGATGCTGGCGCGGCGCGGCTTCCTCGGGAGCTCGCTGGCCCTCTCCGCGGGCCCGTCCCTCATCGAGCCGATGCAGCGCTGGCTCGTCCCCTCGCCCCCGGCGGCGCCCACCGGACACGAGTCCGCGCCCGCCACGCGTGCGCGCGGCCGGCTGTCCCGGCCGGAGCTGGAGCTGCTGGAGTCCACCGCCGTGATGTTCCGCCGCTGGGACGCCCAGTGCGGCGGCGGCCTGCGCCGCAAGGCGGTCGTCGGCCAGCTGCACGAGGTCACCGACCTCCTCCAGGAGCCCCAGACGGAGACCACCCGCGCCAAGCTGTTCAAGGTCGCCGCCGAGCTCGCCGAGCTGGCGGGCTGGATGTCGTACGACGTCGGACTCCAGCCGACCGCGCAGAAGTACTTCGTCCTCGCCCTGCACGCCGCCAAGGAGGCCGGCGACCGGCCGCTCGGCTCGTACATCCTCTCCAGCATGAGCCGCCAGATGATCCACCTCGGCCGGCCCGACGACGCCCTCGAGCTCATCCACCTCGCCCAGTACGGCAGCCGGGACTGCGCCGGCCCGCGCACCCAGTCGATGCTGTACGCGATGGAGGCCCGCGCCTACGCCAACATGGGACAGCCGGGCCGCACCAAGCGCGCGGTGCGCATGGCCGAGGACACCTTCGCCGAGGCCGACGAGTGGGACGAGCCGGACCCCGACTGGATCCGCTTCTTCTCCGAGGCGGAGCTGCACGGCGAGAACAGCCACTCCTTCCGCGACCTCGCCTACGTCGCCGGCCGCAGCCCCGCCTACGCCTCCCTGGCCGAGCCGCTGATGGCGCGGGCCGTGGAGCTCTTCGCCAAGGACGAGGAGCACCACCGCTCCTACGCGCTGAACCTGATCGGCATGGCCACCGTCCACCTCCTCCGGCGCGAGCCCGAGGAGAGCGCCGTCCTCGCCACCGAGGCCATGGCCGTCGCCAAGAAGGTCCGCTCCGAACGCGTCAACACGCGCATCCGCAAGACCGTCGACACGGCCGTACGCGATTTCGGCGACCTGGCCGAGGTCACCGACCTCACCGCACGGCTCGCCGCCGAGCTTCCCGAGACCGCGGAAGCGGTCTGACCCCCACAGACCCCGGCCGCGGCCGGCCCTCCCGAACTGCCCGACTCGGCTCCCCCATGCCAGGTCACTCGGAAGGCCGCCGCGGCCGGCCCGCGTCCACCCCGCGGACCCGCGGCAGGGCCACGCCCGCCGGGGCCCCGACCCGGCAGTTCATCCACGCGTAACACGCACGGCGCCTTCGTCACGGCGGCGAAACAGCGAGGGGCACCCACCGAAACGGCGCTGCGCCAATCTCGTGGCGCATAACCGGCCCACCCCTCACTGCCGCTCAGGCTTCGCCCGCACGGGGCCGCACAACGACGAGGAGACGCCGATGGCTCCAGCCATCACGCTCGCCGCGGAGACACAGCTCTCCGCCGCCAACACGGGCTTCATGCTCATCTGCTCCGCCCTGGTGATGCTCATGACCCCGGCCCTGGCCTTCTTCTACGGAGGCATGGTCCGCGTCAAGAGCACCCTGAACATGCTGATGATGAGCTTCATCAGCCTCGGCATCGTCACCGTGCTGTGGGTGCTCTACGGCTTCTCCATGGCCTTCGGCACGGACTCCGGCAGCCTCATCGGCTGGAACTCCGACTGGGTCGGCCTCAGCGACATCGGCCTGACCGAGCTGTGGGACGGCTACACCATCCCGGTCTTCGTCTTCCTGGTCTTCCAGATGATGTTCGCCGTCCTCACCCCCGCGCTCATCAGCGGCGCCCTCGCCGACCGCGTGAAGTTCACGGCCTGGGCGCTGTTCGTCGCCCTGTGGGCCACCGTGGTCTACTTCCCGGTCGCCCACTGGGTCTGGGGCGCGGGCGGCTGGGCCTACGAACTCGGCGTGATCGACTTCGCCGGCGGCACGGCCGTGCACATCAACGCCGGTGCCGCGGCGCTCGGCGTGATCCTGGTCATCGGCAAGCGGGTCGGCTTCAAGAAGGACCCGATGCGCCCGCACAGCCTGCCGCTGGTCATGCTCGGCGCGGGCCTGCTGTGGTTCGGCTGGTTCGGGTTCAACGCCGGCTCCTGGCTCGGCAACGACGACGGCGTCGGCGCGCTGATGTTCGTCAACACCCAGGTCGCCACCGGCGCGGCCATGCTGGCCTGGCTCGCCTACGAGAAGGTCCGCCACGGCGCCTTCACCACGCTGGGTGCCGCCTCCGGCGCCGTCGCGGGCCTGGTCGCCATCACCCCGGCAGGCGGCGCCGTCTCCCCGCTCGGCGCGATCGCCGTCGGCGCCATCGCCGGTGTCCTGTGCGCCATGGCCGTCGGCCTGAAGTACCGGTTCGGCTACGACGACTCCCTCGACGTCGTCGGCGTCCACCTCGTCGGCGGCATCGCCGGCTCCCTGCTCGTCGGCCTCTTCGCCAGCGGCAAGGGCCAGTCCGACGTCCAGGGCCTGTTCTACGGGGGCGGACTGGACCAGTTCTGGAAGCAGTGCGCCGGTGTCTTCGCCGTCCTCGCCTACTCTCTGATCGTCTCCGCCGTCCTGGCCTTCGCCCTGGACAGGACGATCGGCATGCGGGTCCCCGAGGACGACGAGGTGAGCGGCATCGACCGGGCCGAGCACGCCGAGACCGCATACGACTTCAGCGGCGCCGGCGGCGGCTCCGCCCGGACCGCCGCACCGGCCGGCACCGCGGCCGCGCAGGCCCAGAGCAAGAAGGTGGACGCATGAAGCTCATCACCGCCGTCGTCAAGCCGCACCGGCTCGACGAGATCAAGGAGGCCCTCCAGGCCTTCGGAGTCCACGGCCTCACCGTCACCGAGGCCAGCGGCTACGGCCGCCAGCGCGGCCACACCGAGGTCTACCGCGGCGCCGAGTACACCGTCGACCTGGTGCCCAAGATCCGCATCGAGGTGCTGGTCGAGGACGACGACGCCGACCAGCTGATCGAGGTCGTCGTGAAGGCGGCCCGGACCGGCAAGATCGGCGACGGGAAGGTCTGGTCGGTCCCGGTCGACACGGCCGTACGGGTCCGCACCGGCGAGCGCGGCCCCGACGCGCTCTGAGCCGGGACGAGGGAACAGGAGCCGCCGGGTGACGCACACGGAGCTGACGAACGAAGCACAGGACTCGGGACCCGGCGGCTACGCGGCGGCCCGGCTGCGCCTCCTCACCGAGGGGGCGCGGTCCGGGCCGCCGCGCCGTGCGGCCCTCGCCGGGCTGACCGACACGTGGCTGGCGGGCCTCTTCGGCGCCGGCACCGGGGGACTCGCGAAGGTGTCGCTCGTCGCGGTCGGCGGCTACGGACGCGGGGAGCTGTCCCCGCGCAGCGACCTGGACCTGCTCCTGCTGCACGACGGCGGCGACGACAAGGCGGTCGCCGCCCTCGCCGACCGCCTCTGGTACCCCGTCTGGGACCTGGGCCTCGCCCTCGACCACTCCGTGCGCACGCCCCAGGAGGCCCGGAGGACGGCGGGCGAGGACCTGAAGGTCCACCTCGGCCTCCTGGACGCCCGTCACCTCGCGGGCGATCCGGCGCTGACCGCGGCCCTGCGCACCACCGTCCTCGCCGACTGGCGCAACCAGGCCCCCAGGCGCCTCCCCGAACTCCGGGACCTGTGCGCCGAGCGCGCCGAACGCCACGGCGAGCTGCAGTACCTGCTGGAACCCGACCTCAAGGAGGCCCGCGGCGGCCTGCGCGACGCCACCGCCCTGCGCGCCGTCGCCGCCTCCTGGCTCGCCGACGCCCCGCGCGAGGGTCTCGCCGAGGCCCGGCGCCGCCTGCTCGACGTACGTGACGCACTCCACCTGGCGACGGGCCGGGCGACCGACCGGCTGGCCCTCCAGGAGCAGGACCAGGTGGCGGCCGGACTCGGCCTGCTGGACGCCGACGCCCTGCTGCGCCAGGTCTACGAGGCGGCGCGCGTCGTCTCGTACGCGGGCGACGTCACCTGGCGTGAGGTGGGGCGCGTGCTGCGGGCGCGCTCCGTACGGCCCCGCCTGCGCGCCATGCTGGGCGGCGGCAGGCAGGCGGCCGCGGAGCGTTCCCCGCTCGCCGAGGGGGTCGTCGAGCAGGACGGCGAGGCGGTGCTCGCCCGCACCGCCCGCCCCGAACGCGACCCCGTCCTGCCGCTGCGGGCCGCCGCTGCCGCCGCCCAGGCCGGAATCCCGCTCTCCCTGCACGCCGTACGGCGCCTGGCCGCCACCGCACGCCCGCTGCCCGCGCCCTGGCCCGCGGAGGCGCGCGAACAGCTGGTGACGCTGCTGGGCTCGGGCCGCCCCACCGTGGAGGTCTGGGAGGCCCTGGAGGCCGAGGGGCTGGTCACCCGGCTGCTGCCCGACTGGGAGCGGGTCCGCTGCCGCCCGCAGCGCAACGCCGTGCACCTGTGGACCGTCGACCGGCATCTCATCGAGACCGCCGTCCGCGCCTCCGCGCTCACCCGCCGCGTGCACCGGCCCGACCTGCTCCTGGTCGCCGCGCTGCTGCACGACATCGGCAAGGGCTGGCCCGGCGACCACTCGGTGGCCGGCGAGACCATCGCCCGGGACGTGGCCGCCCGCATCGGCTTCGACCACGCGGACGCCGCCGTCCTCGCCCGCCTCGTCCGCCACCACCTGCTGCTCGTCGAGACGGCCACCCGGCGCGACCTGGACGACCCGGCCACCGTCCGCGCGGTCGCCGAGGCGGTCGGCACCGAGGGCACCCTGGAACTGCTGCACGCCCTGACCGAGGCGGACGCCCTGGCCACCGGTCCGGCCGCCTGGTCGGCCTGGCGCGCGTCGCTCGTCGCCGACCTGGTCAAACGCGTCTCGGCGGTGCTCGCCGGGGACCCGCTGGAGGAACCGGAGGCCCCCGCGCCCACCGCCCAGCAGGAACGGCTCGCCGTCGAGGCCTTCCGCACGGGCGGACCGGTGCTGTCCCTGCGGGCACAGGCCGAGCCGCCGGCCGAGGAGCAGGAGCCCCTCGGCGTGGAGCTGCTCATCGCCGTGCCCGACCAGGCGGGCGTGCTCCCCGCCGTCGCCGGTGTCCTGGCCGTGCACCGCCTGACCGTCCGCACGGCCGAGCTGCGCTCCCTCGCGCTGCCGGACGGCGTCGAGGGCGGCTCCGTGCTGCTGCTGGCCTGGCGGGTCGCCGCCGAGTACGGCTCCCTGCCCCAGGCCGCCCGCCTCCGCGCGGATCTGGTCCGCGCCCTCGACGGCACCCTGGACGTCGCGGGCCGCCTCGCCGAGCGGGACGCCGCCTACCCGCGCCGCCGGGGCGTGGTCCAGCCCCCGCCCCGGGTGACCGTCGAGCCGGCCGCGTCCCGCCACGCCACGGTGATCGAGGTCCGCGCCCAGGACGCGCCCGGCCTGCTGTTCCGCATCGGGCGGGCGCTGGAGGGCGCGGGCGTGCGGGTGCGCAGCGCACACGCGTCGACGCTGGGCTCCAACGCCGTGGACGCCTTCTACGTCACCGGCCCCGGGGGGGAGCGGCTGCCCCTGGAGGAGGCGGCGGACGTGGCGCGCGCGCTGGAGGACGCGCTGAGGGGGTGACACGGCCCCCGCCGCACGCCTCGCGCACACCGAATGCGGCGGGCGGGGACGAATGCCTTGCGTGGCCGGATACCCTGGAAGACGCTCAGACTGCCCCCGACTCCGAGGACCGACGCCGCCGTGTTCGACACTCTTTCCGATCGCCTCTCAGCGACCTTCAAGAACCTGCGCGGCAAGGGACGCCTGAGCGAGGCGGACATCGACGCCACGGCACGCGAGATCCGCATCGCGCTCCTCGAGGCGGATGTGGCCCTGCCGGTCGTGCGCGCCTTCATCAAGCAGGTCAAGGAGCGCTCGCTCGGCTCCGAGGTCTCCAAGGCGCTCAACCCCGCCCAGCAGGTCCTCAAGATCGTCAACGAGGAACTGGTCACCATCCTGGGCGGCGAGACCCGCCGCCTGCGCTTCGCCAAGCAGCCGCCGACCGTGATCATGCTCGCGGGTCTGCAGGGTGCCGGTAAGACCACCCTCGCGGGCAAGCTCGGCAAGTGGCTCAAGGACCAGGGGCACTCCCCGCTCCTCGTCGCCTGTGACCTTCAGCGCCCCAACGCCGTCAACCAGCTCAGCGTCGTCGCCGAGCGCGCCGGCGTCGCGGTGTACGCGCCCGAGCCGGGCAACGGCGTCGGCGACCCGGTCAGGGTCGCGCAGGACTCCGTCGAGTTCGCCAAGGCCAAGGTCCACGACATCGTGATCGTGGACACCGCCGGCCGCCTCGGCATCGACCAGGAGCTGATGCGGCAGGCCGCGGACATCCGCGACGCCGTATCGCCCGACGAGATCCTGTTCGTCGTCGACGCGATGATCGGCCAGGACGCCGTCAACACCGCCGAGGCCTTCCGCGACGGCGTCGGCTTCGACGGCGTGGTGCTGTCCAAGCTCGACGGCGACGCCCGCGGTGGAGCGGCCCTGTCGATCGCCTCGGTGACCGGCAAGCCGATCATGTTCGCCTCGAACGGCGAGAAGCTCGAGGACTTCGACGCCTTCCACCCGGACCGGATGGCCTCCCGCATCCTCGACATGGGTGACCTGCTCACCCTGATCGAGCAGGCGGAGAAGACGTTCAGTCAGGAAGAGGCCGAGAAGATGGCCTCCAAGCTGGCGTCCAAGAAGGGCCAGGACTTCACCCTGGACGACTTCCTGGCCCAGATGGAGCAGGTCCGGAAGATGGGCAGCATCTCCAAGCTGCTCGGCATGCTGCCCGGCATGGGCCAGATCAAGGACCAGATCAACAACCTCGACGAGCGGGACGTCGACCGCACGGCCGCCATCATCAAGTCGATGACCCCGGCCGAGCGCCAGGAGCCGACGATCATCAACGGCTCGCGCCGCGCCCGTATCGCCAAGGGCTCCGGCGTCGACGTCAGCGCGGTGAAGGGCCTGGTCGAGCGGTTCTTCGAGGCCCGCAAGATGATGTCCCGCATGGCCCAGGGCGGCGGCATGCCCGGTATGCCGGGGATGCCCGGCATGGGTGGCGGTCCGGGCCGGCAGAAGAAGCAGCAGAAGAAGGCCAAGGGCAAGCAGCGTTCCGGCAACCCGATGAAGCGCAAGCAGCAGGAGCAGGAGGAGGCCGCCCGCCGCGCCGCCGCGGCCGAGGGCGGCAACGCGTTCGGGCTGCCGCAGCAGGGCGGCAAGGACTTCGAGCTCCCGGACGAGTTCAAGAAGTTCATGGGCTGACGCCGGCTCCGCCCGGCACACCCGCTCCGTCGTACGTCACCGGGGGCACCCCTGCCGCAGGGGGTGCCCCCGGTGACGTTCACGCACATGCCCGCATGGCCTTCCTGTCGTAACGTCCCGGTATGACCAACCCGTCCCCGCCGCGCAAGGCCCCCGAGCCGCCCTGGCGCACCGAGGGCACGCCCGACGAGCCGCCGAAGCCGCCGTCCGGCGGACGCAGGCTGCGCGGCGGCTGGTGGAACCTGGTCCTCGCCGCCCTGGTCGTCTACCTCATCGCCAACCTGGTGCTGTCGTTCTTCAACGAGGGCGACGAGCCGACGATCTCGTACACCGAGTTCAGCAAGCAGGTCGACGAGGGCAACGTCAGCAAGATCTACGCCAAGGGCGACGCGATCCAGGGCCAGCTCAAGAAGGCCCGGGACAACCCCCAGGGCGACGGGACGTACACCAAGTTCACGACCGAGCGGCCGACGTTCGCGGACGACCGGCTCTGGGCCGCCCTGACCGAGCACGACGTCACCGTCACCGCCGAACCGGTCGTCCAGCACCGCAGCCTTCTGGCCAACCTGCTGATCGCGCTCGCCCCGATGCTGATCCTCGTCGTCCTGTGGGTCGTCATCGCGCGGCGGATGCGCGGTGCGATGGGCGGTCCCGGCGGCATGCTCGGCCGCAAACCGCCGCCCAAGCCGGTCGAGCTGGAGGCGGGCAGGCCGCGCACCACCTTCGCGGACGTGGCCGGCATCGACGAGGTGGCGGGCGAGCTCAGCGACGTCGTCGACTTCCTGAAGAACCCCGGCGCCTACCGCCGGATGGGCGCCAAGATGCCCCGGGGCGTCCTGCTGACCGGCCCGCCCGGTACCGGGAAGACCTTGCTCGCACGGGCGGTGGCCGGTGAGGCGGGGGTGCCGTTCTTCTCCGCGTCCGCGTCCGAGTTCATCGAGATGATCGTGGGCGTGGGCGCCTCCCGGGTGCGTGAGCTGTTCGCCGAGGCCCGGAAGGTGGCGCCGTCGATCATCTTCATCGACGAGATCGACACCATCGGCCGGGCCCGGGGCGGAGGCTCCGGCATGGGCGGCCACGACGAGCGCGAGCAGACCCTGAACCAGATCCTCACGGAGATGGACGGCTTCTCGGGCGCGGAGGGCGTCGTCGTCATCGCCGCAACCAACCGCGCCGACATCCTCGACCCGGCCCTGACCCGCCCCGGCCGCTTCGACCGGGTGGTGAGCGTCTCGCCCCCCGACCGGGGCGGCAGGAAGGCCATCCTGGAGATCCACACCCGCGAGATCCCGCTCGCCCCCGACGTCGACCTCGCCCAGGTCGCCCGTACGACGCCGGGGATGACGGGAGCCGAACTGGCCAACCTCGCCAACGAGGCGGCCCTGCTCGCGGTCAAGCGGAAGCAGGACCGGGTGACGCAGGCGAACCTGTCCGAGGCCCTGGAGAAGGTCCAGCTCGGCGCCGAACGCCCGCTGGTGATGCCCGAGGAGGAACGCCGGCGCACCGCCTACCACGAGAGCGGACACGCCCTGCTGGGCATGCTGCAGCCCGGCGCCGACCCCGTTCGCAAGATCACCATCGTGCCGCGCGGGCGGGCGCTCGGCGTGACGCTGTCCACCCCGGACTCCGACAAGTACGCGTACACGGAGGAGTACCTGCGCGGCCGGATCATCGGGGCGCTCGGCGGGATGGCCGCCGAGCACGTCGTGTACGACGTGATCACGACCGGCTCGGAGAGCGACCTCGAACAGGTCACCCGGATCGCGCGCGGCATGGTCGGCCGCTGGGGCATGAGCGAACAGGTCGGCCGCCTCTCCGCCCTGCCCGGCGACGCCCAGCAGGCCTACGGGCTGGCCGCCGCCCCGGGCACCCTGGACGCCATCGACGACGAGATGCGGCGCGTCGTCGACGAGTGCTACGACGAGGCCGTCCGCAAGCTGCGCGACCACCGCCGGCAGCTCGACGCCCTGGCCGAGGCGCTGCTGGCCCGCGAGACGCTGGACGAGGCGGAGGCCTACCGGATCGCCGGGATCACCCGGCTGACGAAGGACGACCCGGAGGCGTGAGGGCCGACGTCCCCGCCCCCGCACGCGGACGACGGGGACGGGACGGACGCCGGTGTGCCGTCAGCGCGTGCGGGCGACGAGGTACCGGAACACGTTCGGCATCCACACCGTTCCGTCCGGCCGCCGGTGGGGGTGCAGCGCCTCGGCCAGTTCCTTTTCCACCTGTTCCCGGCCGGCGGTGGTGATCGCCGCGTCGAACAGCCCCGTCGACAGCAGCCCGCGCACCGCGCTGCCTTCGTCGGCGTATCCGAAGGGGCACGCCACGCGGCCGGACCCGTCCGGTGCGAGTCCGGCCCGGTGCACGACCTCCTCCAGGTCGTCGCGCAGGGCCGGGCGCCGGCCTCCCGCGCTGCGCAGCGGATCCGCCAGCTTGGTCGCCACGCGCAGCACCGACGTCGTGGCGCACCGCTCCGGCGGCCCCCAGCCGGCCAGCACCACGGCCGAGCCCCGTGCGGCGAGCGGTGTCGCCTCCGCGAGCAGGTCGGCCAGGCCCTCCGAGTCGCCCGCGAGGCATCCGACGGGCTCGAAGGCGGTCACCAGGGTGAACGCGGGCGCCGACGGGTCCCGGGCGTCGCGGGGGAGACCGTCGACGATCCGGGCTGCCGCACGCGCGGGCGCGTCCGGTGCCGCGGGCGCCTCGGGCAGCAACCGCTGCTTCGCGAGGGCCAGCCGCTCCGGGGAGCAGGAGTCGACGCCGGTGACGGCGGCGCCCCGTGCGGCGGCCATGAGCAGGGCCAGCCCGGAACCGCAGCCCAGCCCCAGCATCCGGGTGCCGCCGCCGACGTCCAGTCGCTCGTAGACGGCCTCGTAGAGCGGCACGAGCATCCGCTCCTGTATCTCGGACCAGTCACGCGCGCGTGCATCCAGGTCCACGCCGGGCGTCGCCCTCGCGTGGGGTGAGTGCTGCCGCACGAGCGTAGGTGTCATAGGAAAGTGCCCCAATCGCCGACCGTTGCCGATGTGCCCGATTCCATGGCCCCCGTGCAGTGCGCTCGCACTCCCCCCGTATGTCAGGTAACTCCGGGCTCGCCGTGGCGTCCAGTGGTAGCGAGGGCCGGGTTGCCCGATCCCCGCCCGAGTGGCGAGATTTCACTTCCCGGCAACGTGCGCCCGGCCGTGCGGTGGGCCCGGCGGCCCTCCCCGGGCTCTCCGGCGGATGGCCTGATCGTGCCGGTCGGCGATGACAGCGGGTGGCGGCGGCGCCGGACGGGCCGTTTCGGCCATGCCCGGCGGGCCGCCCGGGCACTCCACGGTGCCCGAAGGGCCCCGGGGGCGGGGCGGTACCGCACGCCGGCGGCCGACCGGGTAACGTCACGCACGTCGCTACGCCCGCCGAGGCGGCGCCCCCTCGCCCGGACGGCGGCCGAAACGCCCCTTGCGCGTCCGCGAGCCCACCGCACCCCGGCGCGTGGACGGGGCCTACGCGCCGGCGCGTACGCCGTACTACGCACCAGCTTGGTACGAGCTGTGAGGCTTCTCCGCAGATCAGCGCACCCGCCCTCGTCACGACGCATCAGCGGCAACTGACGGGTACGTGCAAATTATTTGGGATGCCCCGGAATAGGAACACAGCGGCACCCCGGCTCGTTGTCATTACGTGAGCACGACACCACCTGTTCTCGCCGCAGAGCTGGCGCAGGCGTGGGCCGACATTCAGCGGCACCACCCCGAGCTGCCCGATCTTGCCGCGCCCGAGTCCCTGATCGGAGAGTCGTCGTCCGCCTGCGGGCACGAACTCTCCTTCGAACGACTGCTTCACGAGGCAGTCCACGGCATCGCCGCCGCGCGTGGAGTGCGCGACACCTCGCGCGCCGGCCGCTACCACAACCGACGATTCCTCGCGATCGCCGAGGAGCTGGGCCTGGACCACCCCGAGGAGCCGCATCCCAGCAGCGGCTTCTCCCTGGTCACGCTCACTCCCGAGGCGAAGCGCCGCTACCGGCCGACGGTCGAGCGCCTCCAGCGCGCGCTGAAGGCCCACACCGCCGCGACCGCGACCGACTCGGCCCGCAGCTTCCGCGGTCCGGCCGCCCGCCACGGTTCCTCCGGCGGCGGGGTGCGCGTGAAGGCGGTGTGCGACTGCGGCCGCAATGTGCGCGTCGTCCCGTCGGTCCTGGCGCAGGCCCCCATCGTGTGCGGCGGCTGCGGCAAGCCGTTCCGCATCCCGGAGGTGGTCGGCGCGGCGGCGGGCTGACGGTCCGGCTGCTCGTGGCGGCCGGACCGTGACCCAGTGCCCTCGGTCGGGAGGGGTCGGGAGCGTGTGGCAGAATGGACAGCTGTACTCGACAGCCGCACAGGACCCCTCTCTCCTCCGGCTGACGCGTCCGTCGGGCACTCGGGTACCGCAACCCCACGCGGCTCTCCCGCCGTGCCCAACCACGTCAATCCAGGAGAATCCACTCCCGTGGCAGTCAAGATCAAGCTGAAGCGTCTGGGCAAGATCCGTTCGCCTCACTACCGCATCGTCGTCGCCGACTCCCGTACCCGCCGTGACGGCCGGGCCATCGAGGAGATCGGCAAGTACCACCCGACGTACAACCCGTCGGTGATGGAGGTCGACGCCGAGCGCGTGGCGTACTGGCTCGGTGTCGGCGCCCAGCCGACCGAGCCCGTGCTCGCCATCCTGAAGAAGACCGGCGACTGGCAGAAGTTCAAGGGCGAGCCCGCCCCGGCGCCGCTGCTGCAGCCGGCCGAGAAGTCGGCCCGTCCGTCCTTCGAGGCGCTGGGCGGCGACGACGAGGGCAAGGGTGAGGCCATCACCCAGAAGAAGAAGGCCGAGAAGAAGGACGAGGCTGCCGCCGAGTCCGAGTCGACCGAGGCCTGAGCATGCTCGAGGAGGCTCTCGAGCACCTCGTGAAGGGCATCGTCGACAACCCTGACGATGTGCAGGTGGCCTCGCGCAACCTGCGCCGCGGGCGTGTGCTCGAGGTCCGGGTCCACCCGGACGACCTCGGCAAGGTGATCGGCCGCAACGGCCGCACCGCGCGCGCTCTGCGCACCGTCGTGGGCGCCATCGGCGGCCGCGGTGTCCGCGTCGACCTCGTCGACGTGGACCACGTCCGCTGACGCTTCGCAACGCAGCACCGGCTCGGGCCGGGGAAGGCCACAGGGCCGTCCCCGGCCCGCAGTCGTATGACAGGAGATCAAGCACAGTGCAGCTGGTAGTCGCGCGCATCGGCCGCGCCCACGGGATCAAGGGCGAGGTCACCGTCGAGGTCCGCACCGACGAGCCGGAACTGCGGCTCGGACCCGGTGCCGTACTGACCACCGACCCCGCCTCCGTCGGTCCGCTCACCATCGAGACCGGCCGGGTCCACAGCGGCCGCCTCCTGCTGCGGTTCGCCGGCGTGAGCGACCGCACCGCCGCCGAGGCGCTGCGCAACACCCTCCTCATCGCCGACGTCGACCCCGACGAACGGCCCGAGGAGGAGGACGAGTACTACGACCACCAGCTGATCGACCTCGACGTGGTGACCGTGGACGGCACCGAGGTCGGCCGCATCACCGAGATCTCCCACCTGCCCACCCAGGACTTGTTCGTCGTGGAGCGCCCCGACGGCACCGAGGTCTACGTGCCGTTCGTGTCCGAGATCGTCACCGAGGTCGACCTGGAGGAGCAGCGCGCCGTCATCGACCCGCCGCCGGGACTGATCGACGACCGCGTGGAGATCGCCTCCTCCCGGGACGAGGACGCCGGCGCATGAGGCTCGACGTCGTCACGATCTTCCCCGAGTACCTGGAACCGCTGAACGTCTCCCTCGTCGGCAAGGCCCGCGCGCGCGGACAGCTCGACGTCCGGGTGCACGACCTGCGCGACTGGACCTACGACCGGCACAACACCGTCGACGACACCCCGTACGGGGGCGGCCCCGGCATGGTGATGAAGACCGGGCCGTGGGGCGACGCGCTGGACTCCGTGCTGGCCGACGGATACGAGGCGGGCCACGGCGAGCCCGCCCTCATCGTGCCGACGCCCAGCGGCCGGCCCTTCACCCAGGAACTCGCCGTCCACCTCTCCGAGCGCCCCTGGCTGATCTTCACGCCCGCCCGCTACGAGGGCATCGACCGCCGCGTCATCGACGAGTACGCGACCCGGATGCCCGTGTACGAGGTGTCCATCGGCGACTACGTCCTCGCCGGCGGCGAGGCGGCCGTGCTCGTCGTCACCGAGGCCGTGGCACGGCTGCTGCCGGGCGTCCTGGGCAACGCCGAGTCCCACCGGGACGACTCCTTCGCCCCCGGCGCCATGGCCGGCCTCCTGGAGGGCCCCGTCCACACCAAGCCGCCCCTGTGGCGCGGGCGCGGCATCCCGGACGTGCTGCTCAGCGGCCACCACGGCAGGATCGCCCGCTGGCGTCGCGACGAGGCCCTGCGGCGCACCACGGCCAACCGGCCCGACCTGATCGAGCGGTGCGAGCCCGCGGCCTTCGACAAGAAGGACCGCGAGATGCTCTCCATCCTGGGCTGGGAACCCGACCCGGACGGGGAGCCGTACGGCCGATTTTGGCGCAGGACGCCGGGCGTGGAACAATAGGCCGCTGTTGTGCGTCCGTCCGGAGCGCGCCCCTGCCACAGGGGGACACGACGCCCGTCCCGACCCGCACGGCCCAGAATCCGAAACACCTAGTTTCCGTTGATGACCTGTGGCATCAGCGAGGAAAGCAGACGAAATGTCTCACCTGCTCGACACCGTCGACGCCGCGTCGCTGCGCAGCGACGTCCCGGCCTTCCGCCCCGGCGACACCGTCAACGTCCACGTCCGCGTCATCGAGGGCAACCGCTCCCGTGTGCAGCAGTTCAAGGGCGTAGTCATCCGCCGCCAGGGTGCCGGCGTGCGCGAGACCTTCACGGTCCGCAAGGTCTCCTTCTCCGTCGGCGTCGAGCGCACCTTCCCGGTGCACACCCCGATCGTGGAGAAGATCGAGCTCGTCACCCGCGGTGACGTCCGCCGCGCCAAGCTGTACTACCTGCGCGAGCTGCGCGGCAAGGCCGCGAAGATCAAGGAGAAGCGCGAGAGCTGAGCGCACTCCGAGGTCCACGGCGGAGCCGGATAGCATCTGGCTCCGATGGACACCGAAGCACAGCCCACGGAGCGCGACCGCTCCTCCCGCCCTTCCGGCACCGAGCAGACCTCGGACCCGGAGGGCCCGGAGGGACGGTCGCGTTCCGCGTTCTCGGCGTGGCTCGCCGACTGGGTGCCGGGCGGGCGGATCACCCTGGCCCTGCTCGTCCTCCTGACCCTCCTGCTGCTGGTCAGCACCTTCGTGCTGCGGCCGTTCCAGATCCCGAGCGGATCCATGGAGCGCGGATTGAGGATCGGCGACCGGGTTCTCGTAAACAAGTTGGCGTACCGTTTCGACGGCCGGCCGCAGCGGGGCGACATCGTCGTGTTCGACGGCACCGGGCTCTTCGGGCACGGCGACTACATCAAACGCGTTGTCGGTGTGGGCGGGGACCACGTGGTGTGCTGCGACAAGGAGGGGAGGGTCCGGGTGAACGACCGTGCGGTCGACGAGTCGGGATTCCTGTACCCGGGCGACAGTCCCTCCGTCGTGCCCTTCGACGTCGTCGTGCCCGACGGCACCCTGTTCGTCCTCGGTGACCACCGCGACGACTCCAGCGACTCCCGCGACCACCTCGGGTCGCCGGGCGGCGGAATGGTCCCGGTGGACAAGGTGATCGGCCGCGCCGACTGGATCGTCTGGCCCTTCGGCCACGCCACCCACCTCGACCGCCCGGACGCCTACGCGCGCGTGCCGGCGCCGGCCGCCAAGGGCGCCGATGGGTAGCCGGGGCAAGCCGCGCGGGGCGCCCAGCAGTCCCGCCGAGGACCTGCTGCCCACCGGGTCACGGCGCGCCGCCGCCCCGTCCGGCGGCCGGTCCCGTGCCGAACGGCGCAAGCTCCAGCGCAAGGTCAAGCGCCGCCGCAGGCGCGGTGCCGTCAAGGAGGTGCCGCTGCTCATCGGCGTCGCCGTCCTCATCGCGCTGGTCCTGAAGACCTTCCTCGTCCAGGCCTTCGTCATCCCGTCGGGCTCCATGGAGCAGACGATCCGGATCGGCGACCGGGTCCTGGTCGACAAGCTCACGCCGTGGTTCGGCTCCCGGCCGCAGCGCGGGGACGTCGTCGTCTTCCGCGACCCCGGCGGCTGGCTCCAGGGCGAGCAGACCACCAAGAAGGACGACCCCGTCGTCGTCAAGCAGGTCAAGGAGGGCCTCGCCTTCATCGGCCTGCTGCCGTCCGACGACGAGAAGGACCTCATCAAACGCGTTGTCGGCGTCGGCGGGGACCACGTCAAGTGCTGCGACGTGCAGGGACGGATCACCGTCAACGGCGTTCCCCTGAACGAGGACTACCTGTACCCCGGCGACACGCCCTCCACGACGCCGTTCGACGTCACCGTCCCCGACGGGCGGCTGTGGGTGATGGGCGACCACCGGTCCAACTCCGCCGACTCCCGGGCCCACCAGGACACCGACCACGGAACGGTCTCCGAGGACGAGGTGGTCGGGCGGGCCATGGTGATCGCCTGGCCGTTCGGTCACTGGACCACTCTGGACGAACCGAAAACGTACGCGTCCGTGTCCGACTCGGCCTCCGGTTCGGCCGCTGCCTCCACGCTGTCGCATAGGGTTGCCCCCGACGATCCGAACGCAAAGATTCAACTCCCGATCCCTGCGGAACTCCCGCTCGTTATGGGAGTGGTGGGCCTGCGCCGTGCACGGGGCAGGCGGTGGCAGAGAGTAAGGAGTTGGCGTGGGGGATGTGGCGGTAGGCGCACGGTCCGGTCACGACGGCGAGGAACACCCGGGACGCCCCACGGAAGCGGACGGCCCCTCCACGGGCGGCGCCCAGGCCTTCGCGAGCGACTCCGGGACGGCCGAGGACGGCAGGGTGACGGACGAACAGAACGGGACCGAGGACGAGGGAGTGGGCGGGACTCCGCCCCCCAAGCGTGCCCCGGGCAAGAAGCAGCGTTCCTTCTGGAAGGAACTGCCGATCCTCATCGGCATCGCGCTGGTGCTGGCGCTGCTGATCAAGACCTTCCTGGTGCAGGCGTTCTCGATCCCGTCCGCATCGATGCAGAACACCCTCACGGAGGGTGACCGCGTCCTGGTCGACAAGCTCACCCCGTGGTTCGGCTCGGAGCCGGAGCGCGGCGAGGTCGTCGTCTTCCACGACCCCGACCAGTGGCTGGCCGGCGAGCCGACCCCCGAGCCCAACGCGCTGCAGACGGTCCTGAGCTGGATCGGCCTGATGCCGTCCGCGGACGAGAAGGACCTGATCAAGCGCGTCATCGGCGTCGGCGGCGACACGGTCGAGTGCAACGGCACGGGCCCGCTCAAGGTCAACGGCATGGCGCTGAACGAGCCGTACGTCTACCCCGGCAACACGCCCTGCAGCGACGACGACCAGGGCGGCCGGTTCAAGGTGACCGTCCCCAAGGGCTCCATCTGGGTCATGGGCGACCACCGGCAGAACTCCGCGGACTCCCGCTACAACCAGTCGGACAAGCACGGCGGCATGGTCCCCGTGAAGGAGGTCGTCGGCCGCGCCATCGTGGTCGCCTGGCCGATCAACCACTGGGACACCCTGCCGGTCCCCGACACCTTCGACCAGGCCGGCCTGAAGAACCCGCCGTCGGCCGCCGCGGCGCTCACGGTCGCACCCCAGGGCCTCGCGCTCGCCGGTGTCGTCCCGGTCGTCTGGTGGCGCCGCAGGAGGACCGCCCCCGTCGAGACCCGCTGACGCCCCGCGGAGCCCGCCCGTCCGGTCCGGCCGATCCCCGAGCCGGAAGGGGCTGCCCCCTGCGGGTACTGCCCGGTAGGGTGCGGATCCATGGGTGGCGAGAGCACGACACGTACGGCCCCGCACGGCGGCGGCACGAGCAAGGCCCCGACGGGCGGCAGGACCGGTCAGCGGCTGTCGAACGTCGCCGTGGCGCTGGGCCTGGTGCTGTTCCTCGGCGGGTTCGCCTGGGGAGCGGTGGTCTACCGGCCCTACACCGTGCCGACCAGCTCCATGACGCCGACGATCCACGCCGGTGACCGGGTGCTCGCGCAGCGCATCGACGGCACGGACGTCCGCCGCGGCGACGTCGTCGTCTTCAAGGACGCGACCTGGGCCAACGCCCCCATGGTCAAGCGCGTCGTGGCGATCGGCGGGGACACCGTCGCCTGCTGCCAGAAGGGCAAGCTCACGGTCAACGGCAAGGTGATCGACGAGCCCTACCTGCCCTCCGGTACGCCGGCCGAGATCACCGACTTCCCGACCGTGACCGTCCCCGAGGGGCGCCTGTTCCTGCTCGGCGACGAGCGCGACAACTCCGTGGACTCCACCGCCCACCTCACCGACGCGGCGGGCGGCACCGTGTCGCGCGGCGCCGTGAACGCCCGCGTGGACGCCGTGGCCTGGCCCATGAACGGCATGCTCCCGCGGCCGTCGGGCTTCGAGACGCTGGGCGGCCTCTCCTCGCCGGGTCCGCTGCGCACGGTCGTCGCGATGGTGATCGCCGGAGCCGTGCTGATCCTCGGCGGCGCCGCGTACGGCCCGATCGCGAAGCGGGCCGCCGCCTCCCGTGCCCGGGCCGGGACGGAGCCCGCCGGTGGCCGCTGAGCCGACGGGGGGCCAGGACACCTACGAGGGCGGGCTGCGCAAGGTCGCCCGTGTGGTGCTGCTCGACCCCGAGGACCGCATCCTGCTGCTGCACGGCCACGAGCCGGACGACCCGGCCGACGACTGGTGGTTCACCCCCGGTGGCGGCGTCGAGGGCGACGAGACCCGCGAGGAGGCCGCCCGGCGGGAGCTCGAGGAGGAGACCGGCATCACCGACGTCGAATTCGGTCCCGTGCTGTGGCGGCGCAGGTGCTCCTTCCCGTTCGCGGGCCGCCGCTGGGACCAGGACGAGTGGTACTACCTGGCCCGCACCACCCAGACCGCCACCCAGGCCGTGGGCCTGACCGAACTGGAGCGGCGCAGTGTCGCCGGAGCACGCTGGTGGACGTGCCGGGAACTGGGCCGCGCCCATGAGACGGTGTATCCGACCAGACTCGCCGAGCTGCTGCGCACGCTGCTCGACGAGGGTCCCCCGGCCGGTCCGGTGACCCTGGACACCGAAATCGTCTGAGGGCACGCGGGACTGGCGCACAATGGGGGGATCGCACGGCTGAAGGGGAACATGCCATGAGCGCCGAGGACCTCGAGAAGTACGAGACCGAGATGGAGCTCAAGCTCTACCGGGAGTACCGCGACGTCGTCGGTCTGTTCAAATACGTGATCGAGACCGAGCGGCGGTTCTACCTCACCAACGACTACGAGATGCAGGTGCACTCGGTCCAGGGCGAGGTGTTCTTCGAGGTCTCCATGGCCGACGCCTGGGTGTGGGACATGTACCGGCCGGCCCGCTTCGTGAAGCAGGTGCGGGTACTGACGTTCAAGGACGTGAACATCGAGGAGCTCAACAAGAGCGACCTGGAGCTCCCCGGCGGGTGACAGAGTTATCCACAACCGGTGAGTAGTTCACCGTGAGCGACGGGATCGGTCCCGCTGCGTGATCGTTGGCGCCGGAGGTGGTGCCGACATGAACGCACGAGGTGCGCTGGGCAAGTACGGCGAGACGCTCGCCGCCCGCCGGCTGGGCGAGGCCGGTCTGACGGTCCTGGAGCGCAACTGGCGCTGCGGCCGGGCCGGCGAGATCGACATCGTCGCCCGGGACGGGGACGTCCTGGTCGTCTGCGAGGTCAAGACCCGCAGGGGCGGCACGTTCGAACACCCGATGGCCGCCGTGACCCCCGACAAGGCGGAGCGGCTGCGTCGTCTCGCCGAGCGCTGGATCCAGACCCACGGAGGAGCCCCGCCCGGAGGCGTCCGCATCGACCTGGTGGGCGTGCTCCTGCCGCGACGCGGCGCACCCGTCGTCGAGCACGCCCGGGGGGTGGCGTGATGGGGTTCGCGCGGACGTGCTCCGTGGCGCTGGTCGGCGTCGAAGGCGTGGTGGTCGAGGTCCAGGCCGACCTCGAACCGGGCGTGGCGGCGTTCACGCTGGTGGGGCTGCCGGACAAGAGCCTGACCGAGAGCCGGGACCGGGTCCGGGCGGCGGTGGTGAACTCGGGCGCGGAGTGGCCGCAGAAGAAGCTGACGGTGGGGCTCAGCCCGGCGTCGGTGCCCAAGAGCGGCAGCGGATTCGACCTCGCGGTCGCCGCGGCCGTGCTCGGCGCCGCCGAGCGGATCGACCCGCGGGTGCTGGCCGACATCCTCATGATCGGGGAACTGGGCCTCGACGGACGGGTGCGGCCGGTCCGCGGCATCCTGCCCGCGGTGCTGGCCGCGGCCGAGGCCGGGTACGAGCAGGTCGTCGTGCCCGAGTGCGCCGCCGCCGAGGCGTCCCTGGTGCCCGGCGTGTCCGTCCTCGGCGTGCGCAGCCTGCGCCAGCTGATCGCCGTCCTCGCCGACGAACCCGTACCGGAGGAGGAGCAGGACCGGCTGGGCGGGCCCGACCCGCTCATGGCCGGCCTGCGCATGCCCGGCACGGGCGCGGCCACGGGGATGCACAGCATGGGCGCGGCCCAGTACGGCCACGACCACGACCTCGCCGACGTCGTCGGCCAGACCTCGGCGCGTACGGCGGTGGAGGTCGCCGCCGCGGGCGGGCACCACCTGTTCCTCGAGGGCCCGCCCGGCGCCGGCAAGACCATGCTCGCCGAGCGGCTGCCGGCCGTCCTGCCCCGCCTCGGCCGGACGGAGTCGCTGGAGGTCACCGCGGTGCACTCGGTGGCGGGCCTCCTGCCGCCGGGCAAACCCCTCATCGACGTCGCCCCCTACTGCGCGCCGCACCACTCCGCCACGATGCAGGCCCTCGTCGGGGGCGGGCCCGGCGTGGCACGGCCCGGAGCCGTGTCCCTCGCACACCGGGGCGTGCTCTTCCTGGACGAGACCCCCGAATTCAGCAGCCACGCCCTCGACGCGCTGCGCCAGCCGCTGGAGGCCGGGCACGTCGTCATCGCCCGCAGCGCGGGCGTGGTGCGGTTTCCGGCACGCTTCCTGATGGTGCTGGCCGCCAACCCCTGTCCGTGCGGGCGGTTCTCGCGGAGGGACGACCTGTGCGAGTGCTCGCCCGCGTCGATCCGCCGCTACCAGGCCAGGCTGTCCGGACCGCTGCTCGACCGGGTCGACCTCCGCGTCGAGGTGGACCGGGTCACACGCAGGGAGCTCGCGGGGGACGGCCTCCGGGGCGACTCCACCGCCACTGTCGCCGACCGGGTGCGGGGCGCGCGTGAACGGGCCGCCAACCGCCTCGCCGGCACCCCGTGGCACTCGAACAGCGAAGTGCCCGGACGCGAGCTGCGCAGCCGCTGGCCCGCGGCGCCCGGCGCCCTGGACGACGCGGAGCGCTGCCTGGAGCGGGGCGTGCTCACGGCACGGGGCCTGGACCGGGTCCTGCGCGTCGCCTGGACCGTCGCGGACCTCGTCGGACACGACCGGCCCGACGCGGGGGACGTCGCCCTGGCACTCCAGCTCCGCACAGGAGTGCCGCGCGGCGTTCCCATGGCACTGGGGGCGCTGACGTGAACGGGGAGGAGACGCCCGGGGGCGACCGGGCCGGCCAGGAGGGTGAGGGTGCGGGCGGCAGCGGGGGCGCCGGTGCCGCTCAGGGGGCCGGCCGGGCCCGGTACGACGGCGGGGGCCCGCGCCGCGACGGGGCGGACGACGGACTGGGGGAGGGCGATCTGCTGGGCCGGGTCTTCCTCACCCGCGTCGTCGAGCCCGGCGACGAGACCGGCGGACGGTGGGTGCGGGAGCTCGGGGCCCCGGAGGTGGTCCGGCGACTGCGGGAGGGCGGACGCGCCCTGCCGGGGGTGTCCGGGAAGCGTTGGGCCGGGCTCTGCTCCCGGGCCGCCCTGGCCGACCCGCACGGGGACCTCGCCGTGGCACGGGCGGCCGGGGTGCGGTTCGTGGTGCCCGGCGACGCCGAGTGGCCCCGTCAGCTCGACGACCTGGGGGACGCCCGGCCCCTCGGACTGTGGGTGCGCGGCCGGCCCAGCCTGCGGATGTGGGCCCTGCGGTCGGTGGCGGTGGTGGGCGCCCGCGCCTGCACCGAGTACGGCGCGCACATGGCGACCACCCTCGCCGCCGGCCTCGCCGAACGCGGCTGGGTCGTGGTGTCCGGCGGAGCCTACGGCGTCGACGGCGCCGCCCACCGCGGTGCCCTCGGCGCCGGCGGAGCCACCGCGGCCGTCCTGGCCTGCGGCGTCGACCGCCCCTACCCGCCCGGCCACACCGGGCTGATCACCAGGATCGCGGACCAGGGACTGGTCGTCGGGGAACTGCCGCCGGGCGACCACCCGACACCCAGCAGATTCGTCCTGCGCAACCGCGTGATCGCCGCGCTCACCCGGGGCACCGTAGTCGTCGAGGCCGCCCTGCGCAGCGGCTCCCTGGTCACCGCGCGGGCGGCGCAGCGTCTGGGCCGGCACACCATGGGAGTGCCCGGACCGGCCACCAGCGGGCTGTCCGCGGGAGTGCACGAGCTGCTGCGAGGCGAGGCCGTGCTCGTCACCGACGCCGCGGAGGTCGTCGAACTCGTCGGCGACATGGGGGAACTGGCCCCGGACCGGCGGGGCCCGGTGCTGCCCACCGACCTGCTGGAACCCCGGACCCGGCAGGTGCTGGCCGGGCTCCCCGCGCGCGGAACGGCGGCGGCGTCCGACGTCGCGCGCCGCGCACAGACCACGCAGGACGACGCGGTCGCGAGGCTGTACGAGCTTCGAGCACTCGGTTACGTCGAACGACACGGCGACGGCTGGAAGTTGACACGCCAGGCGATGATCCCGGTCCGTGGCGGCCGGAGCCCGTGTTGACCGAGCGTGTTCGGCCGTCCGGGGGAAGCCCGATGCCCTTGGGGTTTCCCGCAGTTGGGGGATAGCGGTGATCACGCTGAGCGATCCCCGTTCCCCCTGCGGGGCGTTCCGCAGAACGTATCCGCGCGCGACCCCCGGCCGTTCTTCGCACACCGCGACAGGCCAGTCACGCTACGCTCACGAGGGCCCCGCGCAGACCGGCGACAACAGGCGACAACCAGACAACGGACCGACGGCCTCCCAGGCCCACCACATGACGGCAGAACGGCACAAGGCGACGAATGCCCCAGCACACCTCCGGGTCCGACCGGGCGGCGCTCCCCCCAGCCGCCCGCGACGGTGGCAGCGTGCGACCGCCCGCCCCCTCGACGCTCGACGAGCTGTGGCGGTCGTACAAGGCGACGGGGGACGAGCGGCTGCGGGAACAGCTGATCCTGCACTACTCGCCCCTGGTGAAGTACGTGGCGGGCCGGGTGAGCGTGGGGCTCCCGCCCAACGTCGAGCAGGCTGACTTCGTCTCCTCCGGCGTGTTCGGGCTGATCGACGCGATCGAGAAGTTCGACGTGGACCGGGAGATCAAGTTCGAGACCTACGCGATCACCCGGATCCGGGGCGCGATGATCGACGAACTGCGGGCACTGGACTGGATCCCGCGGTCCGTGCGGCAGAAGGCGCGGAGCGTGGAGCGGGCCTACGCGACCCTGGAGGCCCGGCTGCGGCGGACCCCGTCGGAGGGCGAGGTGGCCGGCGAGATGGGGATCGCGGTGGAGGACCTGCACGCGGTCTTCAGCCAGCTGTCGCTGGCCAATGTCGTGGCCCTGGAGGAGCTGCTGCACGCCGGGGGCGAGGGCGGGGGCCGGCTCAGCCTCATGGACACCCTGGAGGACACCGCCGCCGACAACCCGGTGGAGGTCGCCGAGGACCGCGAACTGCGGAGGTTCCTGGCGCGGGCGATCAACACGCTGCCGGAACGGGAGAAGACCGTCGTCACCCTGTACTACTACGAGGGACTCACCCTCGCCGAGATCGGCAACGTGCTGGGCGTGACCGAGAGCCGGGTCAGCCAGATCCACACCAAGTCCGTACTGCAGCTGCGGGCGAAACTGGCCGCATTTGGTCGCTGACCCGGCCCTGCGTCCCCGGGCCGGAGGTGCCGGCGGCCGGTGCGGGCGACTCCGGGACCGGGCGGTCGACTCCCGAACGGGGGAACGCCTCCGTAAAGTGGTGACGTGCCAAGGATTCGAGCGGCCTCCGTGGCCGAGCACCGGTCGATGCAGCGTGCCGCCCTGCTGGACGCGGCACGCTCCCTGCTGTCCGACGGCGGGACGGAGGCGCTGACCTTCCCCGCCCTCGCGGAGCGGACGGGTCTCGCCCGTTCGTCCGTCTACGAGTACTTCCGGTCGCGGGCGGCGGTGGTCGAGGAGCTGTGCGCCGTCGACTTCCCCGTCTGGGCCGCGGAGGTCGAGGCGGCGATGGAGCGCGAGGCGACACCCGAGGGGAAGGTCGAGGCGTATGTGCGCAGTCAGCTCGACCTGGTCGGCGACCGGCGGCACCGGGCCGTGGTGGCCATCTCCGCGAGCGAACTGGACGCCGGCGCCCGCGAGAAGATCCGGGCGGCGCACGGTGGCCTGATCGCGATGATCGTCGAGGCGCTGGGCCGGATGGGGCACGAGCAGCCGCGGCTGGCGGCGATGCTGCTCCAGGGTGTCGTGGACGCGGCCGTGCGGCGGATCGAGCTCGGGGCGGCCGAGGAGCCGGCGGTGATCACCGAGGCGGCGGTCGCCATGGCGCTGCGGGGCGTCCGGGGCTGACCGCCCGTTTCGCCCGTCGAGGGCCCCGGTGCAGCGGATGTCCGGCGTCCCCTCCCCGGAACGGGTGCACGGCCGGATGCCGGTTCACCGGAGCGCGCCGACCGTGCCTCCCGGGCCGGGTCAGGCAGCGGGCGACGACCGGGCTCGCGGCCCCGCGGGCAGGGGGACACACAGCACCGGCAGGAGTCTCGACGGGCCCGCGCCGAGCAGCCACGGCGGCAGCAGCGCCAGCGGGTTCAGATAGACATCCCCCCTCAGCACCCCCCAGTGCAGGCACGCCGAACAGTGGGAGCCCGCCGGCTCCGCCCTGCCCAGCAGGCCGCCCGCGGCGACCTCGTCGCCCTCGCGCACCGACGCCCGCACCGGCTCGTACGTCGTCCGCAGCGGCGGGTCGCCCGTCCCCGTCAGTTCCAGCGACACGACGCCCCTCCCGGCGACCCGCCCCGCGAAGGACACCCGTCCGGCGGCCACCGCCCGCACGGCGGTCCCGGCCGGCGCCGAGAGGTCCACGCCGCGGTGCCCCGGCCCGTACGGCGTCGCCGGAGGCTCCCAGCCCCGCAGGACCGCGGGCCGGGTGCCGACCGGCCAGAACCGGGCCACGGCCGGCACCACCGGTCCCGGCTCCCGCCCGGGCCCCGCAACGGCGGCCGTCACCGGCGTCGCCGCCGCCCCTCTCGGTCGTGGCGGGCCCGGGGTCATGACGGCCGCCACCGCCACCCACAGCACCGTCACCCACGTGCACACACCCGCACACCGCCTCGCTCGCATGCGAGAACCGTCCCGCACCGGGGCCGGCCGCCGTCCGGCCCTGTGGAGAACCCGCCGGTTGTGGACAGCCGCGTCACCCGGCGCCCCTCCGGTCCCGTACACTTCTGGTGGCGATCCGGGTGACCGGGTCGACTTCGCACGCCCCGACACGAGGCCACCAAGGCTCATGTCAGCGCCCCTCGGTCCCTTGCGGCACGGCGCATCGCGGGCGTCAGGCGCGGGAGCCGTCCGGCTTCCGCGGCACAACCGAGAAACTCAAGGAGATACGGCCATGGCCGTCGTCACGATGCGGGAGCTGCTGGAGAGCGGCGTCCACTTCGGTCACCAGACCCGTCGCTGGAACCCGAAGATGAAGCGCTTCATCTTCACCGAGCGCAACGGCATCTACATCATCGACCTGCTCCAGTCGCTGTCGTACATCGACCGCGCCTACGAGTTCGTCAAGGAGACCGTCGCCCACGGCGGCACGGTCATGTTCGTCGGCACGAAGAAGCAGGCGCAGGAGGCCATCGCCGAGCAGGCCACCCGCGTCGGCATGCCCTTCGTCAACCAGCGCTGGCTGGGCGGCATGCTCACCAACTTCTCGACCGTCTACAAGCGCCTGCAGCGCCTGAAGGAGCTCGAGCAGATCGACTTCGAGGACGTGGCCGCCTCCGGCCTCACCAAGAAGGAGCTGCTGGTCCTCTCCCGCGAGAAGGCCAAGCTGGAGAAGACCCTCGGCGGTATCCGCGAGATGTCCAAGGTGCCGAGCGCCGTCTGGATCGTGGACACCAAGAAGGAGCACATCGCGGTCGGCGAGGCCCGGAAGCTCAACATCCCGGTCGTCGCCATCCTCGACACCAACTGCGACCCCGACGAGGTCGACTACAAGATCCCGGGCAACGACGACGCGATCCGCTCCGTCACCCTGCTCACCCGTGTGATCGCCGACGCCGTCGCCGAGGGCCTCATCGCCCGCTCCGGTGTCGCCACCGAGGGCAAGGGCGACAAGGCCGCGGGCGAGCCGCTGGCCGCGTGGGAGCGCGACCTGCTCGAGGGCGAGAAGAAGGCCGACGAGGCGGAGAAGCCGGCCGAGGCCGCTGCCGAGGCTCCGACCGAGGCTGCTGCCGAGGCTCCCGCCGAGGCCGCTGCCGAGACCCCGGCCGAGGCCCCTGCCGCGGACGCCGAGCAGGCCTGACCCCTCACCACCTTCGGGTGCTGGACGGCGGGGACCACACCAGTCCCCGCCGTTCGGCCCGTAGATCTTCAGACTTCGAGAGAGATTCCGGAATCATGGCGAACTACACCGCCGCCGACGTCAAGAAGCTCCGCGAGCTCACCGGCGCCGGCATGATGGACTGCAAGAAGGCGCTGGACGAGGCCGAGGGCAACGTCGAGAAGGCCGTCGAGGCGCTCCGCATCAAGGGCCAGAAGGGCGTCGCCAAGCGCGAGGGCCGCTCTGCCGAGAACGGTGCCGTCGTCTCGATCATCGCCGACGACAACGCCTCGGGTGTCCTCGTCGAGCTGAAGTGCGAGACGGACTTCGTCGCCAAGGGCGAGAAGTTCCAGGCCGTCGCCACGGCCATCGCCGAGCACGTCGCCAAGGCCGCCCCGGCCGACCTCGAGGCCCTGCTCGCCTCCGAGATCGAGCCCGGCAAGACCGTCCAGGCGTTCGTGGACGAGGCCAACGCCAACCTGGGCGAGAAGATCGTCCTGGACCGCTTCGCGCAGTTCTCCGGCGGCTACGTGACCGCGTACATGCACCGCACGATGCCCGACCTGCCCCCGCAGATCGGTGTCCTCGTCGAGCTGGACAAGCCGAACGCCGAGATCGCCAAGGGCGTCGCCCAGCACATCGCCGCCTTCGCGCCGAAGTACCTCTCCAAGGAGGACGTCCCGGCCGAGGTCGTCGAGTCCGAGCGCCGCGTCGCCGAGGAGACCACCCGCGCCGAGGGCAAGCCCGAGGCCGCCCTGCCGAAGATCGTCGAGGGTCGCCTCAACGGCTTCTTCAAGGACGCCACGCTGCTGGGCCAGCCCTACGCGCTCGACAACAAGAAGTCCGTCCAGAAGGTGCTGGACGAGGCCGGTGTCACCCTGAAGCGCTTCACGCGCATCAAGGTCGGCATCTGAGTCCGTACCGCGACGGACGCCCGACCCCGGTAGGGTCGACAGCAGTCGTCCGCGCCGTTGCCGTCTGCCGCTGCGCACATGCGCGTGGCGGCGGACGACAGCAGATCTGACGAGGAGGCCATTGCCGCGTATGGGATGCGAAACACGCCCCCACCGGCAATGGCCTTCTTCGTGTGTGTGACCCACGTAAAAGAGGCGAGATCTCCATGACCACCAAGGCCGAGAAGAGCGACGACGGCAAAGTACGCGGCCGCTTCATGCTGAAGCTGTCCGGAGAGGCCTTCTCCGGCGGTGGGGGCCTGGGCGTCGACCCCGACGTGGTGCACGCCATCGCCCGCGAGATCGCGGCCGTCGTCCGCGACGGTGCGCAGATCGCCATCGTCATCGGCGGCGGCAACTTCTTCCGCGGCGCCGAACTGCAGGTGCGCGGCATGGACCGCGCCCGCTCCGACTACATGGGCATGCTCGGCACCGTCATGAACTGCCTGGCCCTCCAGGACTTCCTGGAGAAGGAGGGCGTCGACTGCCGCGTGCAGACCGCCATCACCATGGGCCAGGTCGCCGAGCCGTACATCCCGCTGCGCGCCGTGCGCCACCTGGAGAAGGGCCGCGTGGTCATCTTCGGTGCCGGTATGGGTATGCCGTACTTCTCCACCGACACCACCGCCGCCCAGCGCGCCCTCGAGATCGACGCCGAGGCCCTGCTCATGGGCAAGAACGGCGTGGACGGGGTCTACGACTCCGACCCGAAGACCAACCCGGACGCCGTGAAGTTCGACGCCCTCGGCTACGGCGAGGTCATCACCCGCGACCTGAAGGTCGCCGACGCCACGGCCGTCACGCTCTGCCGCGACAACAGCCTCCCGATCGTGGTCTTCGAACTCCTGAAGGAGGGCAATATCGCCCGCGCCGTCAAGGGTGAGAAGATCGGCACGCTTGTGGGTGACCAAGACAGCCGGGACTGACCGGAGAACCACCCCCTGTCCGCGGACGCCACCTGTCCGGGGGACGGACGGGACGGGGCCGGGCCGGGGGATGGACAATGTCCCACCGGTCGGGAACCGTGCAGGAAGAAGACGCGACGCAGCCGGCCGCAGCCCAGACGGGACCGCAGCCGGGCCTACTCAAGACACGCAGGAGCAAGTGGTGATCGAAGAGACCCTCCTCGAGGCCGAGGAGAAGATGGAGAAGGCCGTCGTGGTCGCCAAGGAGGACTTCGCCGCGATCCGCACCGGCCGTGCGCACCCGGCGATGTTCAACAAGATCGTGGCCGACTACTACGGCGCGCCGACGCCGATCAACCAGCTGGCCTCGTTCTCCGTGCCCGAGCCGCGCATGGCCGTGGTGACGCCGTTCGACAAGAGCGCCCTGCGCAACATCGAGCAGGCGATCCGCGACTCCGACCTGGGCGTCAACCCGAGCAACGACGGCAACATCATCCGGGTGGTGTTCCCCGAGCTCACCGAGGAGCGCCGCCGCGAGTACATCAAGGTCGCCAAGGGCAAGGGCGAGGACGCCAAGGTGTCCATCCGTTCCGTGCGCCGCAAGGCCAAGGACGCCATCGACAAGCTGATCAAGGACGGCGAGGTCGGCGAGGACGAGGGCCGCCGTGCGGAGAAGGAGCTCGACGACACCACCGCCAAGTACGTCGCCCAGGTGGACGAGCTCCTGAAGCACAAGGAAGCCGAACTGCTCGAGGTCTGATGAACGACTCTTCCTGGGGAGCGCCGCCACAAGCCGGGTACTGGGGGCCGTCCGACCAGGGGCCTGCCCAGGGGGTTGCCCCGGCGGGCCCCGCGTACGATGCGCACAGCGCGCAGCAGACTCGCCCCATGCCGATCGTGCCCGGCGTACCCGAACACGGCGGAGACCAGGACGACGACCAGGGGGCCGCTCGGCTGAGCGGCCCCCTGTTCCGAGACGAGCCGTTCCGAGACGAGCCGTTCCGCGACGACATGTACCGCGGTGAGACCCCGTCGGCGCAACCCAGTGCGGTGGTGCCGCAGAATCCGGAGCCCATGCCCGACGCCCAGCAGCCGCCGCAGCAGCCGCGGCCGCAGCCGCAGAAGAAGAGCGCGGGGCGTGACCTGGGCGCCGCGATAGGGGTCGGTGTCGGACTCGGCGTGGTGATCATCGCGTCGTTGTTCGTCGTCAAGGCCGTCTTCGTGGCTGTCGTCGCGGCAGCCGTCGTGGTGGGCCTGTGGGAACTGACCACGCGGCTCCAGGAGCGCAAGGGCATCAAGGCGCCCCTCGTGCCGCTCGCGGTCGGCGGCGCGGCGATGGTGGTCGCCGGGTACGTGCGCGGCGCCGAGGGCGCGTGGGTCGCCATGGCGCTCACGGCGCTCGCGGTCCTCGTCTGGCGGATGACCGAACCGCCGGAGGGATACCTCAAGGACGTCACGGCGGGCCTGTTCGCCGCCTTCTACGTGCCTTTCCTGGCGACGTTCGTCACCATGATGCTGGCCGCGGACGACGGCCCGTGGCGGGTCCTCACCTTCCTGCTGCTGACGGTCGTCAGCGACACCGGCGCGTACGCGGTCGGCTGGCGCTTCGGCAGGACCAAGCTCGCCCCGCGCATCAGCCCCGGCAAGACCCGCGAGGGCCTGTTCGGCGCGATCGCCTTCGCGATGGCGGCGGGCGCGCTGTGCATGCAGTTCCTGATCGACGACGGCTCCTGGTGGCAGGGCCTGCTGCTCGGCCTCGCGGTCGCGGCCAGCGCCACGCTGGGCGACCTCGGCGAGTCCATGATCAAGCGGGACCTCGGCATCAAGGACATGGGCACGCTGCTGCCGGGCCACGGCGGCATCATGGACCGCCTGGACTCGCTCCTGCCCACGGCACCGGTGGTGTGGCTGCTGCTGGTGATCTTCGTCGGCTCGGGGTGACCGGCCTCGCCTCGGTGAACGGCCCCCGCCCGAACAGGGCGGGGGCCTTCTCCTGTGCGGCTGCCCGATGATCACCTAGGGTTCCGCCATGGCGCAGGCGAGGCGGGGAGACGACGGCAGGTACCACGGCGACCTGCCGTGCGTGTGGTGCAAGGCTCTTCTCGACCAGAAGGGCCGGCGCAGAGTGCGCCGCTACTGCGGCCCGTGGCACCGCACCAAGCAGTACGCCACCACGGTCGTCGCCGTGGTCGCGGGCCTGTTCTGAGCCCGACCGGGCCACCCCGATGGATCTGCGACACTGGTTGAGTCATGCCTAAGCCCGGAGAACTCACATTCGTCGCCCCGCGCGGAGCCAAGAAGCCGCCGCGGCATCTCGCCGATCTCACGCCTGCCGAGCGCAAGGAGGCCGTCGCCGCGATCGGTGAGAAGCCGTTCCGTGCGAAGCAGCTCTCGCAGCACTACTTCGCGCGGTACGCGCACGACCCCGAGCAGTGGACGGACATCCCGGCCGGGTCCCGCGCGCCGCTCCAGGAGGCGCTGCTGCCCGAGCTGATGTCGGTCGTCCGGCACCTGTCGACCGACCAGGGCACCACCCGCAAGACGCTGTGGAAGCTGTTCGACGGGACCCTCGTCGAGTCCGTCCTCATGCGCTACCCGGACCGGGTGACCATGTGCATCAGCTCCCAGGCGGGCTGCGGCATGAACTGCCCCTTCTGCGCCACCGGACAGGCCGGACTCGACCGGAACCTGTCCACCGCCGAGATCGTGCACCAGATCGTGGACGGCATGCGGGCGCTCAGGGACGGAGAGGTACCCGGCGGCCCGGCGCGGCTGAGCAACATCGTGTTCATGGGCATGGGCGAACCCCTCGCCAACTACAACCGGGTCGTGGGGGCCATCCGCCGCCTCACCGACCCCGAGCCCGACGGGCTGGGACTGTCCCAGCGCGGCATCACCGTCTCCACGGTCGGCCTGGTCCCGGCGATCCACCGGTTCGCCGACGAGGGCTTCAAGTGCCGCCTCGCCATCTCCCTGCACGCCCCCGACGACGAACTGCGCGACACCCTCGTCCCCGTCAACACGCGGTGGAAGGTGCGCGAGGTCCTCGACGCCGGCTTCGAGTACGCGGCCAAGTCCGGGCGCCGGCTGTCCATCGAGTACGCGCTGATCCGGGACATCAACGACCAGGCGTGGCGCGGCGACCGGCTCGGACGCCTGCTCAAGGGCAGGCCGGTGCACGTCAACCTCATCCCGCTCAACCCCACGCCGGGCTCGAAGTGGACCGCCTCGCGGCCCGAGGACGAGAAGGCGTTCGTCGCGGCGATCGAGGCGCACGGTGTGCCGGTGACCGTCCGGGACACCCGTGGACAGGAGATCGACGGGGCGTGTGGTCAGCTCGCCGCGAGCGAGCGGTAACCTGACCGGCGTACAACTTCATATTCAGACATCTTCATATTCCGACAGGGGAGCGCCACAGCGCTGAGAGTGCGGCACCGGCCGCAGACCCTCCGAACCTGGCCCAGGTCATTCTGGGTAGGGAGATCGGTCATCACTCGAGCTGTTGCGCCCTGCCCGGGTCCCTCGCCAGGGGTCCCGGGCGGGGCCGCGTCTTCTCCTGGTAACCCAGGAGGAATTCCGTGAGCATCACCAAGAAGGCCGGAGTCCTGGCCGTCGGGCTCGGCCTGGTCGGCGGCCTGGCCGGCTGTGGATCGTCGTCCGGCGGCGACGACCAGGCGTCCGGCGGTTCCAAGACCGTGACCCTCGTCAGCCACGACTCGTGGGCCGCGTCCAAGGACGTCATCGCCGACTTCGAGAAGAGGTCCGGCTACAAGGTCCGGGTCCTCGAGGACGGCGACGCCGGACAGGCCGTCAACAAGGCCATCCTCACCAAGGACAACCCGCAGGGCGACGTCTTCTTCGGCGTCGACAACACGCTGCTGTCCCGCGCGCTCGACAACGGCCTGTTCCAGTCGTACGAGCCCAAGGGCTCCGACATGATCCTTCCCGAGTACCGGGTCGACCAGGACAAGCACCGCGTCACGCCCATCGACACCGGTGACATCTGCGTCAACTACGACAAGGCGTACTTCGGCAAGCACAAGCTGACCCCGCCCGACTCCCTCGACGACCTCGTCAAGCCCGCGTACAAGAACCTCCTCGTCACCGAGGACGCCGGCAGCTCCTCGCCCGGTCTCGGCTTCCTGCTGGGCACCGCGGCCAAGTACGGCGACGACGGCTGGCAGGACTACTGGAAGAAGCTGAAGTCCAACGGCGTCAAGGTCGTGGACAGCTGGGAGCAGGCCTACAACGAGGAGTTCTCCGGGTCGTCCGGCGGCAGGAAGGCGAAGGGCGACCGCCCGCTCGTCGTCTCCTACGCCTCCTCGCCGCCCGCCGAGGTGATCTACGCCGACCCGAAGCCGGACACCGCGCCGACGGGCGTCGCCACCGGCACCTGCTTCCGCCAGGTCGAGTACGCCGGCCTGCTGAGCAACGCGAGGAACACCGAGGGCGGCAAGGCACTGCTCGACTTCCTGGTCGGCAAGGAGTTCCAGGACGACATGCCGCTGAACATGTTCGTCTACCCGGTGCGGGAGGCCGCGCAGGTGCCGCCGGAGTTCGTGAAGTACGGCCCCCAGGCCAAGAACCCGCTGACCCTGGACCCGAAGAAGATCGCCGACAACCGTGACCAGTGGGTCAAGTCGTGGACCTCGCTCCTCCTGAAGTGACCGAAGTGACCGAGGCCGCCCGGTCCGCCGGTACCCGGCGGCGCGGGAACGCGGCGCGGCTGGCCCTGATGGCCGGCCCCGTCGCGTTCTTCGCGGTCTTCTTCGCCTACCCCGTCGCCGCGATCGTCGCGCGCGGACTGCGGGTCGACGGGGTCTGGCGGTTCGGGCGGATCGGGGACGTCCTGGCCCAGCCCGACATCCGGCACGTGCTGTGGTTCACCACCTGGCAGGCGCTCGCCTCGACCGCTCTCACGCTGCTGGTCGCCCTGCCCGGCGCGTACGTCTTCGCCCGCCTCGACTTCCCCGGCAAGCAACTGCTGAGGGCCGTGGTGACCGTGCCGTTCGTGCTGCCCACGGTCGTGGTGGGCACCGCCTTCCTGGCGCTCGTCGGGCGGGGCGGGCTGCTCGACGAGCTGTGGGGCGTACGGCTGGACACCACGGTGTGGGCCATCCTGCTCGCGCACGTCTTCTTCAACTACGCCGTCGTCGTACGCACCGTCGGCGGTCTGTGGGCACAGCTCGACCCGCGTCAGGAGGAGGCGGCGCGGATGCTCGGCGCGTCGCCCCTGCGGGCCTGGCGGCGGGTCACCCTGCCGGCGCTCGGGCCCGCCGTGGCCGCCGCCGCGCTGATGGTGTTCCTGTTCACCTTCACCTCCTTCGGCGTCGTCCAGATCCTCGGCGGCCCCGCCTTCTCCACCCTGGAGGTGGAGATCTACCGCCAGACCTCGCACGTCTTCGACCTGTCCACGGCCGCCGTGCTGACGCTGATCCAGTTCGCGGCGGTCGGCGCCGTCCTCGCCGTGCACGCCTGGACGGTGCGGCGGCGCGAGACGGCCCTGCGGCTGGTGGACGCCTCCCGCACCGCGCGCCGGCCGGGCGGAGCCGGGCAGTGGAGCCTGCTGGCCGGGGTGCTCGTCACCGTCGCCGGCCTCGTGGTGCTGCCGCTCGCCGTGCTGGTCCAGCGGTCCCTCGGCAGCGGCCTCGGGTACTACCGGGCGCTGACCCACGAGGACGGCGGCACCTTCCTCGTCCCGCCCATCGAGGCGGTCGGCAACTCCCTGCAGTACGCCGTCGCCGCCACCGCCGTCGCCGTGGCGGTCGGCGGTCTGGCGGCGGCCGCGCTCGCCCGGAGGGACGCGGGCCGTCTGGTGCGCGGCTTCGACGCGCTGCTGATGTTGCCGCTCGGGGTGTCCGCCGTGACGGTCGGCTTCGGGTTCCTGATCGCGCTGGACGAGCCCCCGCTGGACCTCAGGTCCTCCTGGCTCCTGGTGCCGCTCGCCCAGGCGCTGGTCGGCGTCCCCTTCGTCGTACGGACCATGCTGCCGGTGCTGCGGGCGGTGGACGTGCGGCTGCGGGAGGCGGCGGCGGTGCTCGGGGCGTCGCCGTGGCGGGTGTGGCGGGAGGTCGACCTGCCGATGGTGCGGCGGGCGCTGCTGATCGCGGCCGGGTTCGCCTTCGCGGTGTCGCTCGGCGAGTTCGGGGCGACCGTGTTCATCGCGCGGCCCGACAACCCGACGCTGCCGGTCGCCGTGGCGCGGCTGCTGGGGCGGCCCGGGGACATGAACTACGGGCAGGCGATGGCCCTGTCGACGATTCTGATGGTGGTGTGCGCCGTGGCCCTCGTGGTGCTGGAGCGGCTGCGGACCGACCGGAGCGGGGAGTTCTAGCGATGCTGCTGAGTCTGCGGGACGCGACCGTCCGCTTCGGCGGGCGGGCCGTGCTCGACGCCGTCGGCCTGGATGTCGCCGAGCACGAGGTCGTGTGCGTGCTGGGACCCAGCGGCAGCGGCAAGTCGACGCTGCTGCGCGCGGTCGCCGGGCTGCAGCGGCTGGACGCCGGACGGGTGGTGCTGGACGGGCGCGACCAGTCGGGAGTGCCCGCGCACAGGCGCGAGGTCGGGCTCATGTTCCAGGACCACCAGTTGTTCCCGCAGCGGGACGTGGCCGGCAACATCGCCTTCGGGCCGCGGATGCGCGGGGCGTCGCGGTCCCGGCAGGAGCAGGACGTACGGGAGTTGCTGGAGCTGGTCGGGCTGCCGGGGGCCGGCCGCCGGTCCGTCGCCGCGCTCTCCGGCGGTGAGCAGCAGCGGGTCGCGCTGGCCCGCGCGCTCGCGCCCCGGCCCCGGCTGCTGATGCTGGACGAGCCGCTCGGTCAGCTCGACCGCTCGCTGCGGGAGCGGCTGGTGGTGGAACTGCGGGAGCTGTTCGGCCTGTTGGGCACCACCGTGCTCGCCGTCACCCACGACCAGTCGGAGGCCTTCGCGCTCGCCGACCGGGTGGTGGTGATGCGGGACGGGCGGATCGCCCAGGAGGGGACGCCGCTGGAGGTGTGGCAGCGTCCGGCGGACGCCTTCGTGGCCCGGTTCCTCGGCTTCGACAACGTGGTGGAGGCGACCGTCGCCGGGCAGGTCGCGGCCACGGCCTGGGGCAAGGTGCCGGTCCCCGAGGACGCTCCCCAGGGGACGCGCACCGTGCTGGTGCGGCCCGCCGGGGTCAGGATCGTGCCCGCCGACGCCGGTCTGCGCTGCACGGTCGCCGCCCGCACCTTCCGCGGCACCCACGTCGCCGTCCACCTGCAGCCCGAGGACGCGCCGCGCCTGGAGGCGGCGTGTGCGCTGCGGGCGGCTCCGGAGGTCGGGGACGTGGTGGGCGTGGAGTTCGACGGGGCGGAAATCGTGGTGCTCGGGTGATCGTCCGCTCCTAGGATGCGGACCATGACGCCACTGGCACACGAGCGCTACTGCGACGAGATAGCCCACCAGGTAGCTCAGTTGAGGGACCTGGTGACCTCCGGCACCGATCTCTCCGCCACCGTACCTACCTGCCCGGACTGGTCCCTGGAGGAGCTGGTCCGGCACACCGGCGGCGCTCTGCGCTGGGCCGGGCTGCTGGTGCGCACCCGGGCCCGGGAGAACGTGCCCGACGAGCAGGTGCCCGGCGGCGCCGGCCCCGAGGCCCGGGGCGACGCCGCCGCGCTGGACGCCTGGCTGGCGGAGTCGGGCGAGGCGGCCGTCGGCGCGCTGCGCGAGGCCGGGCCGGACGCCAAGGTGTGGTCGTGGGGCGAGCGGCATGACGCGGGCTTCTGGGCACGCCGGATGACGCACGAGATCACCGTCCACCGCGCGGACGCCGTGCTCACCGCCGGCCTGCCCTACCGGGTCGCGCCGGACGTGGCCGCCGACGCGATCGACGAGTGGCTGGAGATCCTGGTGTTCGTGCAGCGGACCGGCACGGACCCCGAGGCGAACGAACTGCGCGGCGCCGGCCGGAGCATCCACCTGCACGCCACCGACGCCGCCCCCGGACTGGACGCCGAATGGCTGATCGGGCTGGGCGAGGACGGCCTCACCTGGCGTCGCGGCCACGAGAAGGCGACCGTCGCCCTGCGGGGGCCGCTCACGGACGTCCTGCTCGCGTTCTACCGGAGGCTGCCGCTGGACGCTTCCGGTCTCGAGGTGGTCGGTGAGCGGGAGTTGCTGGAGTTCTGGCTGGAACGGGCGTCGTTCGGCTGACACGGCAAAGGCCCGCCCCCGGCCGGGGGCGGGCCACCGTCTGCACGGTACCTGCGAGGCGTCAGCGGGTGCCGTTCGCCCCGCGACGGCGCAGGCCGAAGAAGACCGCGCCGCCACCGACGACGACGAGGGCCGCGGCGATGCCGACGATCATGCCGGTGTTGGAGTTGGCACCGGTCTCGGCGAGGTTGGACTCACCGGCCGCCGGGGACGGGGCGTTGCTCGGCACGGCCGCCGGGGCGCTGCTGCCGCTCTGCGAGGGGGCGGGGGCCGACGTCGACGGGGCCGGGGCCGGCGTCTCCGTCTCCTCGGCCGGGGTGGACGAGCTCTGCGACGGGGTCGGGGACGGCGTGTCCTCGGTCTTGCAGGCGGTCGCCGGGGTGACGAGGTTGGGCTTGATGTCCTCGTCGACGTAGCCGCCGGCCTTGACGTGGATGCGGTACTCGGCGTTGGGCTTCCAGTCCGCGGCGAAGGTGATGGTGCTGCCCTCGCGGGTGCCCTTGACCACCTGCTCGTCGATCTTCTGGGCGTCCGCGCCGTTGTTCTGCAGGTACACGGTGACGGTGGCGGGGATGCCGGCGGGGTCCACGTCGGTGACGGTGATGACCCCCTTGTCGCCGTCGCACTTGGCGGCGGCGGAGAACTCGCCGATGTTGCAGGCGAAGGCGTTGCCGGCGGCGCCGAGCGCGAGGGCCGCCGTGGCCGAGGCGACGCCGAGGGCACGGACGCTACGGCGGGACGCCGTGCGGCTGAGTATGGACAGGACTGCCACGTTGTTCCTTTACGGGAAGCGCGGATGCGGGGGGTGGAGAGGGTGCTGACGACGTCAGCACACCCAGGAGCCTCACTGGTCTATAAGCGGTGCATAAGAAGTGTCAACGCATATGCCTGTCAAGGGCGTTGCCTTTGCCCTCTTATTAACCGCCGAGACGTTTCAGCGCTTCCGGTCCCCCCGCGCGCACCCGGTCCGCGTCCGGGTCAGCCCTCGATCACCGCCGGGTCCATCCACGTGACCTCCCAGGTGTGACCGTCGAGGTCGTCGAAGGCCCGGCCGTACATGAAGCCGTGGTCCTGGGTCTCGCCGGTGGCCGAACCGCCCGCGGCGATCGCCCGGTCCACCAGCTCGTCGACCTTCTCGCGGCTCTCCGCGCTCAGCGCGATCAGCACCTCGCTGGACTTGGTCGAGTCCACGATCTCCTTCTTCGTGAAACCGGCGTACTTCTCCTTGGTCATCAGCATCGCGATGATCGTGTCGCTGATCACGACCGAGGCGCAGGTCTCGTCGCTGAACTGGGCGTTGATCGTGTAGCCGAGCTCCGTGAAGAACTTCTTCGAGGCGTCGAGGTCGTTCGTCGCCAGGTTCACGAAGATCATCTGCTGGTACATGGGGCCTCTTCCGTCGGTGCCGTGCTGTTGCCGTGCCGTTCGCAGAGGTAGACGGGACGGCGGTGCGGAACTCATCGGCGGCCCGGAAAGAACTTTCGGGGGATGTCGTTCAGCGGGTAAGGGGCGCTGCGGCCAGGGCCGCGACGAGGAGGGTCAGGGGGCCGAAGAGGACCAGCAGTGCGGCGGCGCGCACGGCGGCGGCGGCCCGCAGCGTCGACTTGGGGGCGCCCAGCCGCAGCAGGGCGGTGATGGTGTCGGCGCGGATCTGCCTGGCCTCGACGGCCGCGGTGAGCAGCGTGGCCACCGTGCAGCCCGCCACGACCAGGGCACCGAGGGTCCCCAGGGGGTGGGACGCCGGACCGTCCGCGCCGTACAGCGCGAACGCCGCGTAGACCGCGGAGGCGACGGCGCAGACGATGCCCAGGGGACGGCCGACGCGGCTCGACTCCTCCATGAGGACGCGGCCGGCGAGCAGGCGCAGGGCGCCGGGGCGGACGGCCTGGACGAGACGGCCGCAGAGCTGGGTGAGGCCGGGGCCGGCCAGGGCGAGGCCCAGCGCGGTCAGGGTCCAGCCGATGAGGACGCCGGCGGACAGTGGGCCGCCGGCGTCCGCCGCGTCGCCGGCGTAGGTCTCCACGGTGAGGCCCGCGGCGAGGACGGCGATGCCCCAGGGGAGGGTGTTGGGGTTCTGGCGTCGGGGGGTGTCCGGGGTGCGGAGCCGGCCGGCCGCCGGGGCCGCGTGCCGGGGATCGCTCGCCGGAGCGCTCGGGGCGGAGTCGGCGTCGCGGTCGGCGGGCTCCGCGGTGAGGACGCCGGCGCGGGCACCGGCGGGGGCGGCACCGGCATCGGCGGGACCGGGAGTGGCCGCGGCGGCGGGAGAGGACCCGGCCGTGGCCGGCCGGGCGGCCCAGCGGGCGCCGAAGCGGCCGTAGGTGCCGAAGGTCTCGCGGGCCGCGCCCCAGCCGTAGGCGCCGAAACGGCCGTAGCCACGTGTGCCGGCGGCGCGGGCGGGCCGCGCTTCGCGGGGGCGCAGGGACAGGGCCGCCGCGGCGGACGCGGTCGCCGGGAGCAGCGTCAGGAGGGTGACGGTCGCCGGATAGGGGAGGGGCAGGCCGACGGCGAGGGAGTCGGCCGCGGCGCCGTCGAAGGGAGCGGCCACCAGATCGCCGCGCAGGAGGAGGAAGAGCAGCAGGGCCACCAGCGAGCCGAGCGCTCCGGACAGGGCCGTGGTCGCCGCGGAGACGGCCGTCAGCCGGGCGGGGCCGAGGCCGATCGCCGCCAGGCCGGAGCGGGGGCGGGTGCCCGGGTCGGTACGGGCCACGGCGACGGCGAAGTACACGGTGGCGGCGAGGGGGGCCGCGCACCAGGCGAGGCGGAGCGCGGAGGCTCCGGGCGTGCCCGGGTGGCCGATCGCGTGGCCGAGGGCGCACAGCAGCAGGAAGCCCGTGCCCGCCGAGAACACCGCGACCAGCAGGCGGCGCAGCTGGACGGCGAACCGGGCGCGGCCGGTCAGACGGAGAGCGAGCACGCTGCCCGGCCTTCCGTCGCGGGACCCCCGGGGGCCGCCGTGGGTTCGGCCACCGGCGGCAGGTGCACGGTCCTGACCCGCCGGCCGTCCAGCAGCGAGACCGTGCGGTCCGCGAGCGCCGCGGTCTGCGCGTCATGCGTGGCGAGGACGACGGTGATGCCGTGCGAGCGGGCCGCCGTGGTCAGGGTCCGCAGCACATGGGCGCGGTCGGCACGGTGCAGGGGGGCCGTCGGTTCGTCGGCGAACAGCACCGAGGGGGTGACGGCGAGCGCGCGGGCGATGCAGACACGCTGCCGTTCGGCCTGCTGGAGTTCGTGCGGGCGCCGGCGGGACGCGCCGCCGGCGTCGAGACGTTCCAGCCACTCCAGGGCGGCCGTCTTCGCCCGGCCCCGGCCGGTGCCGCGCAGCATCAGGGGGAGGGCGGTGTTCTCCCAGACCGTGAGCTCCGGGACGAGCACGGGGGAGGGGTCGATCCAGGCGAAGCGTTCACGGCGCAGCCGTTCCCGGCCGATCGGGCCCATGGTGTGCATCGGCACGCTGTTGAACCAGACCTCGCCGTCCTGCACCCGCGACAGCCCGGACAGACACCGCAGCAGGGTCGTCTTGCCGCTGCCGCGCGGGCCGCCGACGGCGAGGATCTCGCCCTCCCGGACGCCGAGCGAGACGCCCTGCAGCGCGGGCGAGCCGTCATGGTGCTGGAAGTGCAGGGCGCGGGCCCAGAGCACGTCGTTGTCCGGCGGAGCCTCCATCGGCGTACACCTCGGTTCTGATCCGTTGTTCCCCGGTCGCGTCCCCCGTCCGGGGGAACGAAGGCGGGGCCGATCGGTCACGAGGCACCGTAGGCAGTCGCCGGGGCGCGGCCGGACAGCACGCGGCCCCGGACCGCCGTTTCTCACTCGAACGGGCGGCACCGGGGCCGGTGATGATCATCCGGAAGGATGACCGGGGCGCGCGGGGATCAGAGCTTCGTCCACGCCTCCGTCAGCGTGGCGCGCAGGATCTGCTCGATCTCGTCGAAGGTCTCCTGGTTGGAGATCAGCGGCGGGGCGAGCTGGATGACCGGGTCGCCGCGGTCGTCGGCACGGCAGTACAGGCCGTTGTCGAAGAGCGCCTTCGACAGGAAGCCGTACAGGATCCGCTCGGTCTCCTCCTCGTCGAACGACTCCTTGGTGTTCTTGTCCTTGACCAGCTCGATGCCGTAGAAGAAGCCGTTGCCGCGGACGTCGCCGACGATCGGCAGGTCGAGGAGCTTCTCCAGGGTGGCGCGGAAGTTGCCCTCGTTGTCGAGGACGTGCTGGTTGAGGCCCTCGCGCTCGAACAGGTCGAGGTTGGCGAGGCCCACCGCGGCGGAGACCGGGTGGCCGCCGAAGGTGTAGCCGTGCAGGAAGGTGTTGTCGCCCTTGTAGAACGGCTCGGCCAGGCGGTCGGAGACGATGCAGGCGCCGATCGGGGAGTAGCCCGAGGTCATGCCCTTGGCGCAGGTGATCATGTCCGGGACGTAGCCGAACTTGTCGCAGGCGAAGGTGGTGCCGAGGCGGCCGAAGGCGCAGATGACCTCGTCCGAGACGAGCAGCACGTCGTACTGGTCGCAGATCTCGCGCACGCGCTGGAAGTAGCCGGGCGGGGGCGGGAAGCAGCCGCCGGCGTTCTGCACCGGCTCCAGGAAGACGGCCGCGACCGTCTCCGGGCCCTCGAAGAGGATCTGCTGCTCGATCTGGTCGGCGGCCCAGCGGCCGAAGGCCTCGGGGTCGTCGCCGAAGAGCGGGGCGCGGTAGATGTTGGTGTTCGGCACCTTGTGCGCGCCGGGCACGAGCGGCTCGAACGGGGCCTTCAGAGCGGGCAGACCGGTGATCGACAGGGCGCCCTGCGGAGTGCCGTGGTAGGCGACCGCGCGGGATATGACCTTGTACTTGGTCGGCTTGCCGGTGAGCTTGAAGTACTGCTTGGCGAGCTTCCAGGCGGTCTCGACCGCCTCGCCGCCACCGGTGGTGAAGAAGACCTTGTTGAGGTCGCCGGGGGCCTCGTTCGCCAGGCGCTCGGCCAGCTCGACGGCCTTGGGGTGGGCGTAGGACCACACGGGGAAGAAGGCGAGCTCCTGCGCCTGCTTCATGGCGGTCTCGGCCAGCTCCTGGCGGCCGTGCCCGGCCTGGACGACGAACAGCCCGGCGAGGCCGTCGAGGTAGCGCCTGCCCTTGTCGTCGTAGATGTGGGTGCCCTCACCGCGGACGATGGTGGGGACGGGGGCGTTCTCGTACGACGACATGCGGGTGAAGTGCATCCACAGGTGGTCGTAGGCGGTCCTGCTGAGGTCCTTGGGGCTGTCGGTGCTCACGATTATCGGGTTCCCCACATATAGGTCTGCTTCTTGAGCTTGAGGTAGACGAAGCTCTCGGTGGAGCGCACTCCGGGGACGGCCCGGATGCGTCGGTTGATGACCTCCAGGAGGTGGTCGTCGTCCTCGCAGACGACCTCCACCATCAGGTCGAAGGAGCCCGCGGTCATCACCACGTACTCGCACTCGGGCATGGCCGCCAGCGCGTCGGCGACGGACTCCACGTCGCCCTCGACGTTGACTCCGACCATCGCCTGCCGGCGGAAGCCCACGGTGAGCGGGTCCGTGACGGCGACGATCTGCATCACGCCCTGGTCGAGCAGCTTCTGGACGCGCTGGCGCACGGCCGCCTCGGACAGGCCGACGGCCTTGCCGATCGCGGCGTACGGCCTGCGGCCGTCCTCCTGGAGCTGCTCGATGATGGCGAGGGAGACGGCGTCCAACTGGGGTCCGCCGTTCCGGGACTCGCGGGAGTCCTTCGGGTCTGCGCTTCGACTGGCCACGGCCTCACTGTGCACGACGTATCGACAGTTTCGCAAGGCCGGATCGATGAAATTCGTTGTCTGGATGGTTAAAGCCTGCGGATTTCGCACTCGAAAGGGGAGTGGGGGTGTTGAGAACGTCGGGTCTGCGTCTAGGGTGGGTGTCTCAGTCTCTGGACAGCTGAGAGAACCGAAGTCGACACCCGAACTTGGAGGGCCGGCAGTGAGCACCGAGCTGCGTCGTCTGCGCAACTACATCGACGGTGAGTTCCGGGACGCCGCCGACGGACGGACCACCGAGGTGGTCAACCCCGCGACCGGCGAGGCCTACGCGACCGCCCCCCTCTCCGGGCAGGCGGACGTGGACGCCGCCATGGCGGCCGCCGCCGCGGCCTTCCCGGCCTGGCGCGACACGACCCCGGCCGAGCGGCAGAAGGCCCTTCTCAAGATCGCGGACGCGTTCGAGGAGCGGGCCGAGGAACTGATCGCGGCGGAGGTGGAGAACACGGGCAAGCCCATCGGGCTGACCCGCTCCGAGGAGATCCCGCCGATGGTCGACCAGATCCGCTTCTTCGCGGGTGCGGCCCGGATGCTGGAGGGCCGCAGCGCCGGCGAGTACATGGAGGGTCTGACCTCCATGGTCCGCCGCGAGCCGATCGGCGTCTGCGCGCAGGTCGCCCCGTGGAACTACCCGATGATGATGGCCGTCTGGAAGTTCGCCCCGGCGCTCGCCGCGGGCAACACGGTCGTCCTGAAGCCCTCGGACACCACCCCCGCCTCCACGGCGCTGATGGCCGACATCATCGGCTTGATCGTGCCCAAGGGCGTCTTCAACGTCGTCTGCGGCGACCGCGACACCGGCCGCCTGATGGTCGAGCACGAGACCCCGGCGATGGCCTCCATCACCGGTTCCGTGCGGGCCGGCATGTCGGTCGCCGAGTCCGCCTCCAAGGACCTCAAGCGCGTCCACCTGGAGCTGGGCGGCAAGGCGCCTGTCGTGGTCTTCGAGGACACCGACATCGCCAAGGCCGTCGGCGGCATCTCCGAGGCGGGCTACTTCAACGCCGGCCAGGACTGCACCGCGGCCACCCGGGTGCTGGTCCACGAGTCGATCCACGACGAGTTCGTGAGCGCCCTCGCCAAGGCCGCGTCCGAGATCAAGACCGGGCAGCCCGACGACGAGGACGTCCTCTACGGTCCGCTCAACAACCCCAACCAGCTCAAGCAGGTCTCCGGGTTCATCGAGCGCCTGCCCGCCCACGCCAAGGTCGAGGCCGGCGGTCACCAGGTCGGCGACAAGGGCTACTTCTACGCCCCGACCGTCGTCTCGGGCCTCAGGCAGGACGACGAGATCGTCCAGAACGAGGTCTTCGGCCCGGTCATCACCGTCCAGGCCTTCCGCGACGAGGACCAGGCCGTGGAGTGGGCCAACGGCGTCGACTACGCGCTGGCCTCCTCCGTGTGGACCAAGGACCACGGCCGCGCCATGCGGATGTCCAAGAAGCTCGACTTCGGCTGCGTGTGGATCAACACCCACATCCCCCTGGTCGCCGAGATGCCGCACGGCGGCTTCAAGAAGTCCGGCTACGGCAAGGACCTGTCGTCGTACGGCTTCGACGACTACACGCGGATCAAGCACGTGATGACGTCGCTGGACGCCTGACGCGCCCGCGGCGCGGCCCCGGACGGAAGTTCTCGTCCGGGGCCGCGCCGTTTCCGTCTCCGTCCACGCCGGAGTGCGGCACGTGATCGACAAGGTGTCGGGTCCGGGCCGGTCCGCTCGACGCGGCGTCAATTGTCCGGCGCCGCGCACGGGCGGCATGCTGCCCGGATGCCCCTGACACCGAAGTCGTCCCCGCTCTCCCGCCGGACCGTGCTGCGCGCCCTCGGCGCCGGCGCCGCCCTCGGCGGCCTCGCCGGCTGCGGGGTGCCCGCCGCGTACGTGCCCGCCGGGGAGCGTGCCGCCGCCGATCTGTCCGCCACCGACAAGCGGCTCACCTGGGCGAACTGGCCGCTCTACATCGACACCGACGACGGGCACCCGAACCGGCGGCCCACGCTCGCGGCGTTCGAGAAGCGGACCGGCATCTCCGTCGACTACGTCGAGGAGATCAACGACAACGACGAGTTCTTCGGCAAGATCAGCCCGTCCCTGATGAACCGCCAGCCCACCGACCGCGATCTCGTCGTCATCAGCGACTGGATGTGCGGCCGCTTCGTCCGGCTCGGCTGGGTGCAGGAGATGGACCGCTCCCGGCAGCCCAACGTCACCAGGTACCTGGATCCGCTGCTGCGTTCCCCCGCCTTCGACCCGGGCCGGAGGTTCACGGTGCCCTGGCAGTCGGGCATCACCGGCATCGCGTACAACCGCCGCAGGATCGGCAGGGAGATCCGGCGGGTGTCCGACCTGTGGGCCGACGACCTCAAGGGCCGGGTGACCCTGCTCTCCGGACTCGACGAGGCGTTCGCGCTGCTGATGCTCGGCAACGGCGTGGACATCACCGACTGGGCCGAGGACGACTTCCACACCGTCTGCGACCAGGTGGAGAAACAGGTCGGCCGGGGCCAGATCCGCCGCTTCACCGGCAACGACTACATCAAGGACCTCTCCGGCGGGGACGTCCTCGCCTGCCAGGCCTACTCCGGTGACGTGATCCAGCTCCAGGCGGACGACCCGGACATCGAGTTCGTCGTTCCCGAGGAGGGCGCCGAACTGTGGGCGGAGTCCCTCATGATCCCCGACCTGGCCCGTCACAAGGCCAGCGCCGAGCGGCTGATCGACCACTACTACCAGCCCGAGGTCGCCGCCGAACTGGCCGCCTGGGTCAACTACGTCTGCCCGGTCCCCGCCGCGCGGGACGTGCTCGCCTCCAGCGACGACGCGGACACCGCCGCCCTGGCCGAGGACCCGCTGATCTTCCCGGACGCGGCGATGCGCGAACGCCTCGCGATCGCCAAGGACATCCCGGCGGGCCGCCGCGCGGAGTTCGCGAAGCGGTGGAACGGGATCGTGGGCGTGTAGCAGACTGACCGGCGTGAACAATTCATCGCGTGAGGAAATGGTCGGGGGCGCGGTCACGCTGGGGCTGCTGGCCGCCTGGGCCCTGCATGACGCCGAGGAACTGGCGACCGTGCCCGGCTGGTGGCGGCGCAGCCTGCCCGCGCTGCGCGAGCGGTTCCCGGCCGTGCCGGAGACGGTGTGGCGCCGCGTCGCGCCGGCCGATCCCCGGGAGTTCGCGGTCGCGGTGGGGGCGATGGCCGTGATCGTGGGCTCCGCGTCCGCCGCGGGACGGCTGACCGGCGGCCGGTCGGCCGCGTACCAGACCGCGCTCAACGCCTTCGGCCTGCACGGCCTGGTGCACCTCGCACAGGCGGGGCTCGTCCGCGGCTACACGCCCGGGTCCGCGACCTCGCCCCTGCTCGTCGTGCCGTTCACGCTCTGGGCCCGCCACCGGCTGCGCCGGGCCGGCGTCCTGCGTGCCACGCGCCCGCGCGACCTCGCCCTGGGGCTCGGACTCGCGGGCGCGGCGACCGTCGTGGCGCACACCGTGGCGCGGCGGGTCGTCCGGTCCGCCTGAGCGCGGCCGCGCTCGAGACCGGGCCGGGGGAACCGCCCTGTGTACGGGCCCGGTTGCGGGGCTACGCCCCCGCGGGCCGGTGGCCGGCGCGCAGGGCGCACAGGGCGTCGACGCGATTGGTCGTGATCGAGTCGACGCCCAGGGCGATCAGGCGGCGCATGGAGCGGCGGGTGTCGGGCGTCCACACGGAGAGCAGGTGGCCGCCGTCGTGCACGCGCTCGGCCAGCGCCCGGTCCACCAGCCCGAACCGGTAGTTGAGCCACCGCGGCCGGACGGCCGCGAGCAGCGCGGGCCGGGGCGGCGCGACCGTCGTCCAGGTCAGGGCGATCTCGGCGGCCGGGTCGGCGGCGCGCACGGCGAGCATGGCCGCGGGGCCCGCGCAGTAGTACACGCGGTCGTCCGCCCCGCACTCGCGCACGGTGTCCACCACACGGCGTGCCGCACGCACGTCGGGGACGCCGGGCAGGTCGAGCATCACCCGGCTGCCGGCGCAGGCGGCCAGCGCCTCCGCGAGCGTCGGCACCTGCCCCTCCGTCAGCTCGCTCACCTCCCGTGCGGACAGTGAGCGCAGCGACCTGTCCCGCTCCCACAGCCGTTTCAGCGTCTCGTCGTGCAGGAGCACGGGCACGCCGTCCCGGGTGAGGCGGACGTCGACCTCCACCGCGTCCGCGCCGCGTGCCAGGGCGGAGCGCAGGGAGGTGATCGTGTTCTCGCGGAAGCGGTAGGGGTCGCCGCGGTGGGCCACGGCGGTCACGTCGCGCGGGGGATTCACGGTGAGCGGCCGTCTCAGGAGGCGAGCCAGGCGGCGGTGTACGTCTCGATCTCGTCCCGCAGCCGGGCCTTGCCGGGCCCGTCCAGGAAGGAGGCCTCGACGCCGTTCTTGGCCAGGCCGGCGAGCCCGCGTTCGTCGAGGCCGAGGAGCCGGGCGGCGACGGCGTACTCGTTGTTGAGGTCGGTGCCGAACATCGGCGGGTCGTCGGAGTTGATCGTCACCAGGACGCCGGCGCTCACGAACTCCTTGATCGGGTGCTCGTCCAGGGTGCGCACCGCGCGCGTGGCGATGTTCGAGGTCGGGCACACCTCGAGCGGGATCCGGTGCTCGGCGAGGTGGGCGAGCAGCTTCGGGTCCTGCGCGGAGCTGGTGCCGTGCCCGATGCGTTCGGCGCGCAGGTCGGTGAGCGCGTCCCACACCGTCTGCGGGCCGGTCGTCTCGCCCGCGTGCGGCACCGAGCGCAGCCCGGCGGCGATGGCCCGGTCGAAGTACGGCTTGAACTGCGGCCGCCCCACGCCGATCTCGGGACCGCCGAGCCCGAAGGAGATCAGCCCCTCGGGGCGCAGCCGGTCGTCGGTGGCGAGCCGGGTCGTCTCCTCGGCCGACTCCAGACCGGCCTCGCCGGGGATGTCGAAGCACCAGCGGAGCACGGTCCCGAACTCCGCCTCGGCGGCCTTGCGGGCGTCCTCGATCGCGTCCATGAACGCGCCCTCGTCGATACCGCGCCGGGTGGAGGAGAACGGGGTGACGGTCAACTCGGCGTAGCGCACCTGCTGACGGGCCATGTCCCGGGCCACCTCGTACGTCAGCAGCCGCACGTCCTCCGGGGTGCGGATCAGGTCGACGACGGACAGGTACACCTCGATGAAGTGCGCGAAGTCCGTGAACGTGAAGTAGTCGGCCAGCGCCTCGGGGTCGGTGGGGACCTTGGAGTCGGGGTGGCGGGCGGCGAGTTCCGACACGATGCGCGGGGAGGCGGAGCCGACGTGGTGGACGTGCAGTTCGGCCTTGGGCAGTCCGGCGATGAAGGCGTGCAGGTCGCGCGGGACGTCGGGCTCGACGAGGTGCTCGGTCAAGGGTTCCTCCCCGGAACGGCGTCCCGGTGCCGCCCGGGTGCGGGCGGGTCCTGCGGGACGCGGGTGATCGGCTGATCGGTGACTCGGGATCATCGTAGGCCGGGGCCGTGCCGGGCGGGGCGGGGCCGTAGCATGACGGGACGTTCGAACAGAGGGGATCCCGCGCATGTCCGACGACGCGCAGCCGCCGCGAGCCGACGCGCAGGCGCCGGACGCCGCGGGCGACGGTTCCACGCCCCGGCCGAATCCGCCGGGTGCCGGGCGTTCCGGCGGTACGTGGGCCGCGCCGGCCGGCCGGGGCGACGGCGGCCCCGCGGACGCGGTCCCCGGAGTCGGCCTCGGCAAGGCGGACGGCCACGCGGAGAGCCCCGCGTGGCCGAGGGCGGCGGGACAGGACGCCGGCGCGGACACTTCGGCCGACCCGTGGGCGCCGCCGGCGGACGACGCCGCGCCCGGCGGCCCCGGCGGCACCCTCGCGTCCGACGGATCGGCGCCGTGGCCGGCCCCGTCCGTCCACGACCAGCAGACGGTCACCTCCCTGCCGGCCACGGGCATGCAGCCCCCGCCGTGGGCCACCCCCGGAGCCGCGGCACCGGCGGACGGCACGCCGAGCCCCTACGCCCCGCCCGGCGCGGCGGCCCCTCCGAGCGGCGCCGACCCCTTCGCCCCGCCCGGCGCGGCGGCCCCTCCGAGCGGCGCCGACCCCTTCGCCCCGCCCGGCGCGGCGGCCCCCTCGAGCGGCGGCGATCCCTTCGCGCCTCCGGGTGCGGCGGCTCCTCAGCACGCCGGCCCCTTCACGCCCCCGGCCGCGGCGGCCCCGCCGGGCGGCGCCAACCCCTTCGCGCCGCCGGTCCCGGCACCGCCGTACGCCGGGCAGGACCAGGCCGTTCCCCCGCCGCCCATCGGCCCCGACGGTCCCGGGCAGGTCCCCTACGGCTATCCCGGTGGTCCCGGACTCCCCGGCCAGGGCGGCTACGCCGTCCCCCAGTCGCAGGGCTACTACGGCTGGCCCGGCATGGCGCCGTTGCCGAGCAACGGGATGGGCACGGCCGGTCTCGTCCTCGGCATCGTCGCCGCCGTCGTCTTCTGCCTGTGGCCGCTCGCGATCGTCCTGGGCATCCTGGGCGTCGTCTTCGGCGCGCTCGGCCGCGGCAAGGCCGGCCGGGGCGAGGCCACCAATCCGGGGCAGGCCCTGGCCGGCGTCATCTGCGGAGTCGTCGGCATCGTGCTCGGCGTCGGCTTCGGCGCGCTGGTGATCTTCACCTAGCGGCCGGGCCGGCCCGGCCGGTCGTCACGGTGACCGGCCGGACGGTCGCGGGCCGGCCCCCTCGGCGCTCGGCCCGGGGGCCCGCCCGGCGAGATGGCCCCCGTCGCCCCTGTTCAGCGCCCTTCGGTGCGCCCCGTCACCGCATCCCCCGCAGTCGTCCCCGCGCGGCCATCAGCGCGAACCCCAGCAGATTCGCGCCCCGCCACCGCTCCGGGTCCGTCGCCGCCTCGTCGTCCGCCGCGAGGCCGATGCCCCACACCCGGTCCACCGGGCTCGCCTCCACCAGCACCCGCTCGCCGGTGTCCAGCAGGAAGGCGCGCAGAGCGGGGTCCGAGGCGAACTTGTGGACGCTGCCCTCGACGACGATCCGGAACCGCTCCCGCTCCCACACCGCCTCGTCGAAGCCGCGCACCAGCCGCCCCGCCTTCTTGGCCTCCGCCGGGTGGCCCGCGGCCAGTACCCGCCGCTCCGCCTCCGGGTCCTCGAAGAGCCGCGCCTTGCCCGCCATCATCCAGTGCTCGGCGGTCGCGTACTCCACGCCGTCCGCGGTGAAGGGCGACGGCCACCACTGGCTCAGGCAGCTCGGCCCGACGCGGCCGTCCGGAAGCGGCCGGTGCCCCCAGAAGCAGAGGTACTTGACCCTCGCCCCCGCCCGGACCTCTCCGAGCAGCGCTTCCCTGCTGTCGATCATGTCCCCCGCCCCCGTGGTCCTCTCCATGCACGCGAGTCTGGCACGCGCCACGGACACTCCGTCCGTCCTTTTCCGTGGCGACTCGACACCTGGTCGACAGATTCCGTCGCGTAACCAAATGGCAACAACGGAATCACTTGTTGGGGACCAGGTGCTCTGCCAGGATCGGCACTCACATCGAGTCTGAGCCACGCCGGCCCCGTCAGGGGGACTCCCGTCGCGGGCCCTCCGGTCCCGGAGACCCGCCGCGGGGACATCGAGGAGAGCCGTCATGCACAACCCGGGCCATGCCACCCCGGACCGATTCCCGGCCCAGCAGCGCTTCGCGGACGGCGCGCAGTACATCGCCGGCCGCCTGACCAAGGGCACCTCCGGCCGCACGCACACGGTCGTCGACCCGGCCACCGGGGAGGACGTCCTCACCTACGAGCTCGCCGGTGCGGACGACGTCGACGCGGCCGTCGCCGCCGCGCGGGCCGCGTTCCCCGGCTGGGCCGGCGCCACCCCGGGCGAGCGCTCCGACGCCCTGCACCGGTTCGCCGCCGTTCTCGCCGAGCGCGCCGAGGACTTCGCGCGCGCCGAGTCCCTGCAGTGCGGCAAGCCGCTGAAGCTGACCCGCGAGTTCGACGTGCCGGGCACGGTCGACAACGCGGCCTTCTTCGCCGGCGCCGCCCGTCACCTCCAGGGGCAGTCGGCCGGCGAGTACTCCGGCGACCACACCTCGTACGTCCGCCGCGAGCCGATCGGCGTCGTCGGTTCCATCGCGCCCTGGAACTACCCCCTCCAGATGGCCGCCTGGAAGATCCTCCCGGCGATCGCCGCGGGCAACACCGTCGTGCTGAAGCCCGCCGAGATCACCCCGCTCACCTCGCTGATGTTCGCCCAGGCGGCCACCGAGGCCGGCCTCCCCGACGGCGTGATCAACATCGTCACCGGCACCGGGCGGGAGGCCGGTGAGCACCTGGTCGGCCACCACGACGTCGCCATGACCTCCTTCACCGGCTCCACCGCCGTCGGCAAGCGCGTCGCCGAGGTCGCCACGGCCACCGTCAAGCGCATCCACCTGGAGCTCGGCGGCAAGGCGCCCTTCCTCGTCTTCGACGACGCCGACCTCGACGCCGCCGTCAACGGCGCGGTCGCGGGCGCGCTCATCAACACCGGCCAGGACTGCACCGCCGCCACGCGCGCGTATGTGCAGCGGCCCCTGTACGACGCCTTCGTGGAGCGGACCGCGGCCCTGATGGACACCGTCCGCGTCGGCGACCCCTTCGCCCCGGACACCGACCTCGGCCCGCTGGTCAGCCACGTCCAGCGGGACCGCGTCGCCGGCTTCGTCGACCGGGCGCGCTCCTACGCGCGCGTGGTGACCGGCGGCGAGGCCCCGCAGGGCGAGCTGAAGGACGGCGCCTACTACCGGCCGACCCTGATCGCCGACGCGGCCCAGGACAGTGAGGCCGTCCAGGCCGAGATCTTCGGACCGGTCCTCGTCGTCCTCCCCTTCGACGGCGACGACGAGGGCATCCGGCTGGCCAACGACACCCCCTACGGGCTCGCCGCCTCCGCCTGGAGCCGGGACGTGTACCGCGCGAACCGCGCCACCCGCGAGATCAAGGCGGGCTGCGTGTGGGTCAACGACCACATCCCGATCATCAGCGAGATGCCCCACGGCGGATACAAGGCGTCCGGCTTCGGCAAGGACATGTCCGCCTACTCCTTCGAGGAGTACACGCAGGTCAAGCACGTCATGTTCGACAACACCGCGGTGGTCCGCAAGGACTGGCACCGCACCGTCTTCGGGGACCGATAGCCATCACGCCAGGCCGCCGACCACGGCCGACCCACCCGAAAGGGCAACCACGCGCATGGAGCAGTACGAGCCCGACCGCCTTTCCCCGGCCCAAGTGGCCGCCATGCGGCGCAGTCTCACCAACGGCAGGGCCGCCCTCACCCGCCGGTCGCTGCTGCGCGCCTCCACCGGCGGCGCGCTCGCGGTCGGCGGCCTCGGGACGCTGAGCGCCTGCGGAATCCCCGCGGCCGGCAAGACCGAGGGCGGCGTCTCCTCGGAGGACCGCTCGGCCGAGGAGAGGAAAGTCGTCTTCTCCAACTGGACCGAGTACATGGACGTCGACGAGAGCGGGCGGCGGCACCCGACGCTCCAGGCGTTCACGAAGCGGACCGGCATCCAGGTCACGTACACGGAGGACATCAACGACAACAGCGAGTTCTTCGGCAAGATCCAGCCGCAGCTCGCCGCGGGCCAGGAGAGCGGCCGCGACATCATCGTGCTCACCGACTGGCTGGCCGCGCGGCTGATCCGGCTCGGCTGGGTCCAGAAGCTGGACCCGTCCCACCTGCCGCACGCCTACGCCAACCTGTCGCCCCAGTTCCGCAGTCCGGACTGGGACCCCGGCCGCGCCTACTCGTATCCCTGGCAGGGCATCTCGACGGTCATCGCCTACAACAAGAAGGCGCTGGACGGCATCGAGGTCGGATCGGTCTCCGACCTGCTCGACAACCCCGGGCTCAAGGGCCGTGTCGGCTTCCTCACCGAGATGCGCGACACCATCGGCATGGTGCTGCTCGACATGGGCAAGGACCCGGCCCGCTTCTCCGACGACGACTACGACGCGGCGATCGCCCGCCTCCAGAAGGGCGTCGACAGCGGCCAGATACGCCGCTTCACCGGCAACGACTACACCTCCGACCTCACCAAGGGCGACTTCGCGGCCTGTCTGGCCTGGGCCGGCGACGTGGTCCAGCTCAAGGCGGACAACCCCGACGTCGAGTTCGTCATCCCGGACAGCGGCTACATCACGTCGAGCGACAACATGCTGGTCCCCAACAAGGCCCGCCACAAGACGAACGCCGAACGGCTCATCGACTACTACTACGAGCCCGGCCCGGCCGCGGAACTCGCCGCCTACATCAACTTCGTCTGCCCCGTCGACGGCGTGAAGGACGAGCTGGCGAAGATCGACGAGGACGCGGCGAACAACCCGCTGATCATTCCCGACAAGGCCATGCAGGCCCGGTCCCGTTCCTTCCGCTCCCTGAGCGCGAAGGAAGAGACGGCATACGAAGAGAAGTTCGCGAAGCTCACTGGGGCGTGACGACGATGAAGACGACGACAGACGCGACGGACCGCGGCGGCGACGTCCGCCTCTCCGGCATCAGCAAGACCTACGGCTCCTTCACCGCCGTGCACCCGCTCGACCTGACCGTGCCACAGGGCTCCTTCTTCGCCCTGCTCGGCGCGTCCGGCTGCGGCAAGACCACGACCCTGCGCATGATCGCCGGACTGGAGGAGCCCAGCACCGGCACCGTCCACCTCGGCGACCAGGACGTGACCGCGCTCCCGCCCTACAAACGGCCGGTCAACACGGTCTTCCAGTCCTACGCCCTCTTCCCGCACCTCGACATCTTCGAGAACGTCGCCTTCGGCCTGCGCCGGCGCGGCATCAAGAGCGTGAAGAAGCAGGTCCAGGAGATGCTCGACCTCGTCCAGCTCGGCGAACAGGCCCGCAAGAAGCCGCACCAGCTCTCCGGCGGCCAGCAGCAGCGCGTCGCGGTCGCCCGCGCCCTGATCAACCACCCCAGGGTGCTGCTCCTCGACGAGCCGCTCGGCGCCCTCGACCTCAAGCTGCGCCGCCAGATGCAGCTGGAGCTCAAGCGCATCCAGACCGAGGTCGGGATCACCTTCGTGCACGTCACGCACGACCAGGAGGAGGCCATGACGATGGCCGACCAGGTCGCCGTGATGAACGCGGGCCGCGTCGAGCAACTGGGCGCGCCCGCCGACCTGTACGAGAACCCGCGGACCACCTTCGTGGCCAACTTCCTCGGCACCTCCAACCTCATCGAGGCGGAGGTGGACACCCGCAGCGGAGACGACGTCGTGGTGCGGGCGGCCGGCGACAAGCTGGTCCTGCCCGGCGCCCGCTGTTCCGCGCCGGCGCGGGCCGGCGGCAAGGTGCTGGTCGGCGTGCGCCCGGAGAAGATCAGCCTCACCCACGCGGACGAGGCCGGATCCATACCCGAGGGCCGCAACCGCATCACCGGGAGGATCAGCGGCACCAGCTTCATCGGCGTCTCCACGCAGTACGTCGTGGACTGCGTGGCCTGCCCCGAGTTCGAGGTCTACGCCCAGAACATCGACCGCGACCCCCGCCTGGTGGCCGGCGCCGAGGTCGTCCTGCACTGGAACCCGGAGCACACCTTCGGCCTGGACGCGGCGCAGTCCCTGCATGCCGGGACGACGGGCGACGCGGGCCCGGCCGAGGAGGAGGCGGCCTGATGCCGACGCTCACCGAGGCGCCCCCGCCGCTCGCCCCGGCCGCACCGGAGGAGAAGCCCCCGCGCAGGCGGGGCCGGCTCACCCCGTACTGGCTGCTGCTGCCCGGCATCCTGTGGCTGATCGTGTTCTTCGCCGCGCCGATGGTCTACCAGGCCTCCACGTCCGTGCAGACGGGCTCGCTGGAGGAGGGCTACAAGGTCACCTGGCACTTCGCCACCTACTGGGACGCCCTGTCCGAGTACTGGCCGCAGTTCCTGCGCTCGGTCGCCTACGCCGCCTCCGCGACCGTGCTGTGCCTGCTGCTCGGCTATCCGCTCGCGTACCTGATCGCGTTCCGGGCCGGCCGCTGGCGGAACCTGATCATGATCCTGGTGATCGCGCCGTTCTTCACCAGCTTCCTGATCCGCACCCTGGCCTGGAAGACGATCCTCGCGGACGGCGGGCCCGTCGTCGGCGCCCTGAACACCCTGCACGTCCTGGACGTCACCAGCTGGCTCGGCTGGACCTCCGGCGACCGTGTGCTCGCCACCCCGCTCGCGGTGGTGTGCGGTCTGACGTACAACTTCCTGCCGTTCATGATCCTTCCGCTGTACACGTCGCTCGAGCGGATCGACGGGCGGCTGCACGAGGCGGCGGGCGACCTGTACGCGAAGCCGTCCACGGTGTTCCGCAAGGTCACCTTCCCGCTGTCGATGCCGGGCGTGGTCTCCGGCACCCTGCTGACCTTCATCCCGGCCACCGGCGACTACGTCAACGCCTCCCTGCTGGGCTCGGCCGACACCGGAATGATCGGCAACGTGATCCAGTCCCAGTTCCTGCGGGTGCTGGACTATCCGACGGCCGCGGCGCTGTCCTTCATCCTCATGGCCGCGATCCTCGCCATGGTCACCGTCTACATCCGCAAGTCCGGCACGGAGGATCTGGTTTAAATGACCTTCGTCAACTGGCTGAAGCGCCACCTGGTCGTCATCGCGGGCCTGTTCACGCTCGCCTATCTCCTGCTGCCCAACGTCGTCGTCACGGTGTTCTCGTTCAACAAGCCGAACGGGCGCTTCAACTACGCGTGGCAGCAGTTCTCCACGGACGCCTGGAAGGACCCGTGCGGGGTCGCCGGGCTCTGCGGCTCCCTGTCGCTCAGCCTCCAGATCGCCTTCTGGGCGACGCTGGGCGCCACCGCCCTCGGTACGGCGATCGCCTTCGCCCTGGTCCGCTACCGCTTCCGGGCGCGCGGCGCGATCAACTCGCTGATCTTCCTGCCGATGGCGATGCCCGAGGTCGTGATGGCCGCCTCGCTGCTCACCCTGTTCCTCAACATGGGGGCGCGGCTGGGCTTCTGGACGGTCCTCATCGCCCACATCATGTTCTGCCTCAGCTTCGTGGTGACGGCCGTCAAGGCACGCGTGATGTCGATGGACCCGCGCCTGGAGCAGGCCGCGCAGGACCTGTACGCCGGGCCCTTCCAGACCTTCGTCCGGGTCACGCTGCCCATCGCGGCCCCCGGGATCGCCGCCGGCGCGCTGCTCGCCTTCGCGCTCTCCTTCGACGATTTCATCATCACCAACTTCAACGCGGGTTCCACCGTCACCTTCCCCATGTTCGTGTGGGGATCGGCCCAGCGCGGGACGCCCGTCCAGATCAACGTCGTCGGCACGGCCATGTTCGTCGTCGCCGTGCTGTTCGTCCTGGCCTCCATGGTCATCGGCAACCGCCGCAATCGCCGCAAGGCGTGACGCACCGCCTCACGCATTCGTAGGGAGTTGAAATCATGGCCCCGAGCGCCATGAGCCGCAGCAACGACTGGACGAGATCCCTCTCCGACGCCCAGCCGGTCCCGTACTGGCTGGACGACCCCGGCCGCCCCCGCCCCGAGCCCGCCCTCACCGGTCCCACCACCTGCGACCTGCTGGTCGTGGGCGGCGGCTACAGCGGACTGTGGACCGCGCTGATCGCCAAGGAGCGCGACCCGGGCCGGGACGTGGTGCTGCTGGAGGGCCGCGAGGTGGGCTGGGCCGCCTCCGGCCGCAACGGCGGTTTCTGCGCGGCCTCCCTCACGCACGGGCTGTCCAACGGCCTCACCCGGTGGCCCGGCGAGATCCACCGGCTGGAGGAGCTGGGCGCCCGCAACCTCGACGCGATCGAAGCCGCGGTGGCCCGGTACTCCCTCGACTGCGAGTTCGAACGCACCGGCGAGATCGACGTCGCGACCGAGCCGTACCAGGCCCGGGAACTGGCGGACTGGTACGAGGAGATCCGGGCGAAGGGCCTCGCCGACGGCATCGAGTACCTGGACGCCGACGCCGTCCGGGAACAGGTCGACTCACCCACCTTCCGGGCCGGCCTGTACGACCGCCGGGGCGTGGCCATGGTCAACCCCGCCAAGCTCGTCTGGGGCCTCAAGCGGGCCTGCCTCGACCTCGGCGTGCGCATCCACGAGCACACCCCGGCGCTCACCCTGCGGCCGTACGGCGCCGGCATGTCCGTGCGCACCCCGTACGGCGGTGTCCGCGCCCGCACCGTCGCGCTCGGCACCAACGTCTTCCCGAACCTGGTCAGGCGGGTGCGCTCCTACACCGTCCCGGTCTACGACTACGCCCTGATGACCGAGCCGCTCACCGAGGGGCAGCTCGCCTCGATCGGCTGGAAGAACCGGCAGGGCCTCGGCGACAGCGCCAACCAGTTCCACTACTTCCGGCTGTCCGCCGACAACCGGATCCTGTGGGGCGGCTACGACGCGGTCTATCCGTACGGCGGCCGGGTGCGCGCCGAGTACGACGAGCGTCCGGAGACGTACGCCAGGCTGGCCGGGCACTTCTTCACCTGCTTCCCGCAGCTGGAGGGCGTCCGCTTCACGCACGCCTGGGGTGGCGCCATCGACACCTGCTCGCGCTTCTCGGCGTTCTTCGGCACCGCGCACGGGGGCCGGGTCGCCTACGCGGCCGGCTACACCGGCCTCGGAGTGGGCGCGACCCGGTTCGGCGCCGAGGTGATGCTCGACCTGCTGGCGGGGGAGCGCACCGAGCGCACCGCCCTGGAGATGGTGCGCAGGAAGCCGCTGCCGTTCCCGCCCGAGCCCTTCGCCTGGACCGGCATCGCGCTCACCAAGTGGTCCCTGGCCCGGGCGGACGCGCGGGACGGCCGGCGCAACCTGTGGCTGCGGACGATGGACAGGCTGGGCCTCGGCTTCGACAGCTGACCGGCCCTGACCCGGGGTGTGACGCGGTTCACCCCAACGAGTCGCACCGACCCGCGTAATGCCCGCCCGGAGACCTCCCTCTCTCCCATGACGCACCCCGCGTCCACGAGAGAGGGAGGTCTCCACATGCCTGGTGCGAAGACGGCGGTCGCGTGGCTGGCATCCGTCGCACCGGATCCCGAGTCCTGCCGCAGGGAGTGGGAGCGCGACCCGCGGGGGATCGCGCTGCTGCCCGCCGGCAGGGCCTGGGACGTGCTCATCCTGCCGAGCCGGCTCGGCTATCCGACCCTCGACGTGCTCTCCCGGGTCCTCGACCGACCGGGGCCCGTGCTCGTCGACTTCGGCGACGCGCGCACGGGCTTCCTCGTGCCGCCCGGCACCGCCGCCCGCTGGCTGGGCACCGGCATCCGGACGGCCGGACCCGGCACCTGGATCGTCGTGCCGTACCCGGGGCGGCCGTCGGCCTCCGGCGTCCGCTGGCTGATCCCGCCCGACGGGTCCGGCACGCTCACCGATCCCGCGCTCCTCGAACTGGCGATGCACGAGGCGGCGGCGGGTCTCGCGGCGGGGGAGAGGGGGCGGTGAGGCGCGCGAGGGGTTGACAACCGAATTGGTCTGGACCAAGTTGGGCGCGCTCCGCCCTCCCCATCTCCCCCCTGTCCGGAGGCACTTGTGGAACGCTCCAGACCCCTCGCCCGACGGCCCCTCGTCACCCTGCTCACCGCCGCGGCACTCGCCGTGTCCGGCCTGACCGCGCTCTCGTCGGCCGCGAGTGCGGCCGACGTGGACCTCGCGCGGAACGGCGGCTTCGAGTCCGGCCTCGACGGCTGGACCTGCACGGCCGGCACGACCGTGACCTCACCCGTGCACGGCGGCACCTCCGCCCTGAAGGCCACCCCGGCCGGCTCCGACAACGCCCGCTGCGCGCAGACGGTGACCGTGAGGCCCGACTCCGCGTACACGCTGTCGGGCTACGTCCGCGGCACGTACGTCTACCTCGGTGCGAGCGGCACCGGCACCACCGACGTCTCCACCTGGGCCCAGTCCGCCCCCGACTGGCAGCGCCTGACGACCGCCTTCCGCACCGGCCCGTCCACGACCAGGGTCACGATCTACACCCACGGCTGGTACGGCACCGGCGCCTACCACGCCGACGACATCTCCCTGACCGGGCCCGGCGGCGAGACGGGACAGCCCCCGGCGGTCCCGTCCGGACTGACGGCCGGCACCGTCACCTCCTCCTCCGTCGCCCTGTCCTGGTCCCCCGTCCCGGGCGCGACGGGCTACGCCGTCTACCGCGACGGCACCAGGGCGAGCACGGTGACCGGCACCTCCACCACCGTGACCGGCCTGACCCCCTCGACGGCGTACGCCTTCCAGGTCGCGGCGGTCAACGACGCCGGCGAGTCCGCCCGGTCCGCCACGGTCACCGCCACCACCGGCAAGGGCCAGGACGGCGGCGGATCCGGCCTCCCGGCCCACGCCCTGGTCGGCTACCTCCACGCGAGCTTCGCCAACGGCTCCGGCTACACCCGCATGGCCGACGTGCCCGACAGCTGGGACGTCATCGACCTGGCCTTCGGCGAGCCCACCTCGGTCACCTCCGGCGACATCCGCTTCACGCGCTGCCCGGTCACCGAATGCCCGAACGTGGAGAGCGACCCCGAGTTCAAGGCGGCGATCAAGGCCAAGCAGGCGGCCGGCAAGAAGGTGCTGATCTCCATCGGCGGCCAGAACGGCCAGGTACAGCTCTCGACGACCGCGGCCCGCGACATGTTCGTCTCGTCCGTCTCGAAGATCATCGACGAGTACGGCCTCGACGGCCTCGACATCGACTTCGAGGGCCACTCCCTGTCCCTGAACGCCGACGACACGGACTTCCGGAACCCGAGGACCCCGGTGATCGTCAACCTGATCTCGGCCGTCAGGACCCTGAAGGCCCGGTACGGCGACGACTTCGTGCTGACCATGGCCCCGGAGACCTTCTTCGTGCAGAACGGCTACCAGTTCTACGGCACCGGCAAGTGGGGCGGCCAGGACCCGCGCTGCGGCGCCTACCTCCCGGTCATCCACGCCCTGCGCGACGACCTGACCCTGCTGCACGTCCAGGACTACAACTCCGGCCCGGTCATGGGGCTCGACAACCAGTACCACTCCATGGGCGGCGCCGACTTCCACATCGCCATGACGGACATGCTGCTCACGGGCTTCCCGGTCGCGGGCGACGCGAACAACGTCTTCCCGCCGCTGCGCCCCGACCAGGTCGCGATCGGCATGCCCGCCTCCACCAACGCGGGCAACGGCCACGTCTCACCGGCCGAGGTCACCAAAACCCTCGACTGCCTGACCAGGAAGACCGACTGCGGCTCGTACACCACCCACGGCACCTGGCCGGGCCTGCGCGGCCTGATGACCTGGTCGATCAACTGGGACCGGTACGCGAACTGGCAGTTCCAGCGGAACTTCGACGCCTACTTCGGCTGAGCGGCAGCGACACACCCGTCAGCAGGACCGCCCCCAGGCACCAGCTGGCCACCACGTCCAGCGGCCAGTGGTAGCCCCGGCGGACCAGCCCGTAGGAGACGCCGAGGACGAGGACGGCGCAGAGCACGACGAGCAGGCGGCGCACGGCCGGCGCACGCAGCAGCGGAAGGAGCAGCAGCGTCGCCGCGCCGTACGCGACGACCGCCGTGGCGGTGTGGCCGGACGGGTAGTAGCCGACGGCCGGCGGCACCGCCGGGGTGCCGGGGCGGTCGGTCCACTCCTTCAGCGGGGCGACCAGCGCCGGCACCAGGACCATGGCCGCGACCCCGGCGAGGGGCGGCAGCCACCAGCGGTCCACACCTCTGGTACGTCCGAGCCACGCGACACCGGCCAGTGCGAGGGCGAGGACGGGCACCGCCACCTGCACGTTGCCCAGATCGGCCAGCAGCTCGGAGAAGCGGTCCGGGTGGACGAACGCCCGGCTCACCCGCTCGTCCATCCCCACCAACGGCCCGTCGGCGACGACCTGCCAGGTGATCAGGACGAAGAGCAGCACGGGCACGGCGAGCAGCCCGAGCGGGCCGCGGAGCGGGCGGGGTGAGGAGACCGGCATGGCACCAGCCTGCCAGGCTCCCGCTCTCGCGTGCGCTCACCGCCCGTGCGGAGCGTACGAGTGCCGCGGAAACGTGGGCGGGCCGGGTGAAAGCCCCCGAGCGAACACCGAGGGGCCGGCACAAGGGGGGGAGTGTGCCGGCCCCTCGGTGAACCACCGTCCCGGGTGCCGAGGCGGCGTCCTGACCGGAACGTCGCGCGCCCCGGGGGGTTTGGGGCGAGCGACCGTCCGATCGGTGAGGAGACCCGGAACCCTCGGGTCCCGGTTGTGTGCGCGAGGCACGACCAGGTCGAAGCTGGGGAGGCTCCGGCCTGAGCTTCCGCCCACGGTCCCCCGTGGGCGGGGTGCATCTCTCATCTGCGTAGAACCTACGGCAGGGGGTGGGCTCAGGACAGGGCCATCGGCGACCTGACATCCACCCCCCACACCTTCTTCACACGCTCTGCGGTTCGCCGTGCAGGCGTGCGAACCACGGCTCAGATGCGCGTTCGGCCGGTCGCGCACACGCGCGAGCCCGCACCTGCGGGTGCGGGCTCGCGGCGGGCTCGGGTGCGCGGTTCAGACGCGGGCGAAGCCCTGCTCGATGATGTCGAGGCCCTCGTTCAGCAGGTCCTCGCCGATGACCAGCGGCGGCAGGAAGCGCAGCACGTTGCCGTAGGTGCCACAGGTCAGGACCAGCAGGCCCTCGGCGTGGCAGGCCTTGGCGAGCGCGGCGGTCGCCTCCGGGTTCGGCTCCTTGGTGACGCGGTCCTTGACCAGCTCCACGGCGATCATCGCGCCGCGGCCCCGGACGTCGCCGATGATGTCGAACTTCTCGGCCATGGCGGTGAGGCGGGCCTTCATGACCTCCTCGATCCGCTTCGCCCTGGCGTTGAGGTCGAGCTCCTTCATCGTCTCGATCGCGCCGAGCGCACCCGCGCAGGCGACCGGGTTGCCGCCGTAGGTGCCGCCGAGGCCGCCGGCGTGCGCGGAGTCCATGATCTCGGCGCGCCCGGTGACGGCGGCCAGCGGCAGACCGCCGGCGATGCCCTTGGCGGTGGTGATCAGGTCCGGCACGATGCCCTCGTCCTCGCACGCGAACCACTGGCCGGTGCGGCAGAAGCCGGACTGGATCTCGTCCGCGACGAAGACGATGCCGTGGTCGGCGGCGAACTGGCGGATCGCCGGCAGGAAGCCCTTGGCCGGCTCGATGAAGCCGCCCTCGCCGAGCACCGGCTCGATGATGATCGCGGCCACGTTCTCGGCGCCGACCTGCTTGGCGATCTGGTCGATCGCCTGGGCGGCGGCCTCCGGGCCGGCGTTCTCCGGGCCGGTCGGCCAGCGGTAGCCGTAGGCGACCGGCACGCGGTACACCTCGGGCGCGAACGGGCCGAAGCCCTGCTTGTACGGCATGTTCTTCGCCGTCAGCGCCATGGTGAGGTTGGTCCGGCCGTGGTAGCCGTGGTCGAAGACGACGACCGCCTGGCGCTTGGTGTACGCACGGGCGATCTTGACGGCGTTCTCGACGGCCTCGGCGCCACTGTTGAACAGCGCCGACTTCTTGGCGTGGTCGCCCGGCGTCAGCTCGGCCAGCGCCTCGGCGACGGCGACGTAGCCCTCGTATGGCGTGACCATGAAGCAGGTGTGGGTGAAGTCGGCGAGCTGGGCGGACGCCCTGCGGACGACGGCCTCGGCGGAGGCGCCGACGGAGGTCACGGCGATGCCGGAGCCGAAGTCGATCAGGCTGTTGCCGTCGACGTCCTCGATGACACCGCCGCCGGCGCGCGTGACGAAGACGGGCAGCGTGGAGCCCACGCCCTGCGCGACCGCGGCGGTCCGGCGGGCCTGCAGCTCCTGCGACTTCGGGCCGGGAATGGCGGTGACGACGCGGCGCTCCTGCGGAAGTGCGGTCATGGGGGCTCCTGTGGCTCTTTTCGGACGCTTGCCTTCTTTTCTCGCAGGCTAGGACCGGGAGCGGGGGGTGGGCATGCTCCATGTGGGCGTTGTCCGCGCCGCCGGTTGTCCGCGGTGGACAGGTGGCGGACGGGGAGACATGTGGACACGTCGGCGCGGGCCCGGCCGCGTAAGCGGTGAACTCGCCCTGGGAGGGCGTTAGATTGGCTCGCGGACGGTGGACGGAGCGGCTGGTCAGGGGGCAACGGCGATGGACAGCGACGGCATGCGGGACACGCGGGGTACGCACGCGAATCCTGTGCCGCGTCCGGCGGGGCCCCCCGAGGTGCCCGCGGCGCCGCCGCGGCCGACCCGGCAGCCCGGGACGCCCCCGTCACCGGCGGTGCCCCCGCTGCCGGACGGCTCGGCGTTCCTGGCCTGGCTGCGCACCCCGCGCCCCGAGGCGCTGCCCGGCGTGTGGCGCTTCGGGCACCGGCCCCGGCCGGAGGAGGAGCCCGAGCTGATCCCGGCGCGGCAACTGCTGAGCGGGGCGCTGATCGCCTTCCTGGTCGGCTGGCTGATCTGGTCGCTGCTGTGGAACGGCTACCTCGGCGGCTGGTGGCTGCTGCCCCTCTACGCCATGATCCCGGACTCCTGGGCCGAGCCCCACAGCTTCGGCGCGGTCGTGGCCGTCTACGCCTACTACGTCCTGATCGCGGCGATCATCATGGTCGGCGTCGGCCGGCTCGGCCGCTGGAGTGAGATCTGGCGCCGCTACGGCCCGCCCGCCTGGCGCCGCGCCACCCCGGGCGGCGGCCCCCCGCCCGCCCCCGAGGAGGACCCCGCCGCCTGGCCCGCCCTGCGCGCCGCCGGTGCCGTCGACGCCGCCGAACGGCTCGCCGCCGACGCGCGCTCCGGGCTGATGCGGGACGTCGACCACGCCCGCATCGCCCGCGCCTGGCAGGGCGTGGTGCGCGGCCGGCACAGCCTCGCCACGTTCACCGGTGCCGTGCTCGGCCACGGCGCCGCCGCCTGTCCGCACCCCTCCGGCGCCCGCGACCTGCCCTCCCGGCAGGCCCGGCACGACCTGGTCACCGGGCAGGTACGGCTCGGCACGGCCGCCGACGACACCCGCAACCCCTACGCCTACCGCGGCGCCGGCCTCGCCCTCGGACCGGACCTGCTCGGCACCTCCCTGCTCGCCGTCGGACCGGCGGGGTCGGGCAAGACCGGCGCCGTCGTCCGGCCGGTCGCCGAGTCGCTGTGCCTGCACGCCCTGGCCGGCCGGGCCGCGGTCGTCGTGGTCGGCGCGGCCGGCGCCGGACTCGGCGCGGCCGACGCCTACGACGTCGTCGTACGGATCGGGAACCCGGACTCCGTGTACGACCTCGACCTGTACGGCGGCACGACCGACCCCGACGAGGCCGCCGCCGTCCTCGCCGAGGCCCTGGTCGGCGACCTCGCCGACCCCCACCCCGGCAGCGACACCCGTCGCTCCACCACCGTCCTCGCCCAGCTCCTCGGCCCGTTCCGGGCGGTGCACGGACGCTTCCCCGGCGTACCGGAGCTGCGGCAGCTCCTCGACGGGACGCCCGGGCCGCTGGCCGAGCTGCGCCAGGGCCTGCAGGAGACCGGACAGGAGTCGCTGCTGCGCGAACTGGACGCCCGGGAGCGGCAGATGGGGCACCCCGGCGACGTGGGCGGCGTCCTGGCCGACCGGGTGGCGCTCCTCGACCGGCCCGCCTTCGCCTCCTTCTTCGACACCTCGGGACAGACCCGGCCGTTCTCGCTCAAGGCCCTCGACCATCCGGTGCGGGTCCGCATCGACCTGCCCGAGCGCGGCCACGCGGACGCCTCGCGCATCCTGGCCCGGCTGGTGCTCGCCCAGTTCACGGCGAGCGTGTCGGTGCGGGAGGACCGGTCGCTGTTCGCCTGCCTGGTGCTGGACGACGCGAGCGGTGTCGTCACGCCGGAGGCCGTCCGGGGCGTCCAGCGGCTGCGCTCCGCCGGCGCCGGGGTCGTCCTGACCCTGCGCACCCTGGACGACGTACCGCGTCCGCTGCGCGGGCCGCTGCTCGGGTCCATCGGGTGCCGGATGGCACTGTCCGGGCTCACGCCCTGGGACGGACAGGACTTCGCCGAGGTGTGGGGCAAGGAGTGGACCGAGGCCCGGGACGTCACCGACCGGCAGATCATCGCCGAGACCCCGGCCGGCAAGGCCGTGCACATGCTGCGCCGGGTGATCACCGGAAAGGCGCCCACCGCGCGGGCGGTCACGGTGCGGCAGGTCGAGCGCGAGCGGTGGTCGGCGTCCGAGCTGGCGCACGCGGTGCCGGCGGGGCACGCGGTGCTGTCGCTGACGACCGTGGGCGGTGAGCACGCGCCGCCGCTGCTGGTGGATCTGCGTGGCTGAGGTCTCCCGCCGGGAATCCGCCGGGACCGTACGGTGAGGCAGAATCGACACAGGCCGTTCATGCGCGGCGGCCAAAAGATCACAGAGATTCCGCACCGCCCTCGCACACCTGTCGCAGACCTGAAGGCCCCATGCCCCCGACGCTCGCCTCGCTCGTCCACCACTCCGCGCTCAAGCTGACCGTGCGCGCGGGCGAGGACCGCCTCGACGTGCCGGTCCGCTGGGCGCACTCCAGCGAGCTCGCCGACCCCGTGCCCTACATGGAGGGCGGGGAGCTCCTGCTGATCACCGCGCTCACGCTGGACGTGCGGGACCCGGCGGCGATGCGCCGGTACGTGCGGCGGCTGGCCGGGGCCGGAGTGGTGGGGCTCGGGTTCGCCGTCGGAGTCCACTACGAGGACATACCGGAGGCGCTGGTCGAGGCCGCGCGGAAGGAGGGCCTGCCGCTGCTGGAGGTCCCGCGCCGCACCCCCTTCCTCGCCATCAGCAAGGCCGTGTCCGCGGCCATCGCCGCCGACCAGTACCGGGCGGTCACGGCGGGCTTCGCGGCCCAGCGGGAGCTGACCAGACAGGCACTGACCGACGGTCCGGAGGGGCTGCTGGGCTCGCTGGCCGCGCAGGTCGACGGCTGGGCGGCGCTCTACGACACCGCGGGCGCCGTCGTCGCCGCGGCGCCCGAGTGGGCGGGCCGCAGGGCCGCACGGCTCACGGCGGACGTGCAGCGGCTGCGCGAGCGGCCCGCACCGGCCTCCTCGGTGGTCGGCGGAACCGGTGACCCGGACCAGCCCGGGAACGCGGACCGCGTCGAGCTGCACTCCCTCGGCACCTCCCGCAAGGCCCGCGCGGCACTCGCGGTCGGTACGGCCGCGTCCCTCGGCACGGCCGAGCGGTACGCCGTCCACGCGGCCATCGCCCTGCTGACGCTCACCACGGAGCGCTCCCGCTCCCTGCACGCGGCGGAGCAGCGCCTCGGCGCGGCCGTGCTGCGCATGCTCCTCGCCGGCGAGCCGGACCACGCCCGCGCGGTCGCCGGGGACCTGTACGGCGACCTGCTCGACGCGCCCTTCCGGATGATCGTCGCCGAGCCGGCGTCGGCCTCGGCCGCCCGGGCGCACGCCGGGCCGCAGCCGGGCGTGCCCGTCGTCAAGCCCTCCGCGGCCGCCCTGGCGGCGGCGGACACCGGCGGCGACCCGCTCGGCGCCCTCGCCGAGGTCGTCGAATCGGCGGCGGCACGGGCCGGCGAGGCGGTCCTCGTGGTGCCCGAGGGGGAGCGGCTGGTCGTCCTGGCCACCGACGAGGGCGCGGCCGTCGCCGCCTGCGCCGAGTACGCCGCGGCCCTGGAGGCCGCCCGGCCGACGCCGGAGCCGATCACGGGCGGCGACGAGGGAGGGCTGGTCGTCGGCCTGTCGGCGCCGTCCGGACCCATCGCCGCGTCCGCCGCCTACAAGCAGGCCGAGCAGGCCCTGTCGGTGGCCCGGCGCCGCGGTCGTGTCTGCGTGGAGCACGAACACCTGGCCGCCGGCTCGGTGCTGCCGCTGCTCGCCGACGACGCGGTGCGCGCCTTCGCCGACGGACTGCTGCGGGCGCTGCGCGACCACGACGCCACCGGCCGGGGCGACCTGGTGGCCTCCCTGCGCGCCTGGCTGTCCCGGCACGGCCAGTGGGACGCGGCGGCGGCCGACCTCGGCGTCCACCGCCACACCCTGCGCTACCGGATGCGCCGCGTGGAGGAGATCCTCGGCCGCTCCCTGGACGACCCGGACGTACGGATGGAGCTGTGGCTGGCGCTGAAGGCGACGGCGCCCGAATAACAGGTGCGGACCACCGGCCCGTCACCAGCGCCCGTGGACGGGACGGGAAGGGGCGGCGGGGGCGACGAAGAATCCTGAACCCGGGCCCCGCCCCCACCCAAGTCCGCCAATCCGTCGAACCCCCGCCCCCCACCACTCCGACTCGGACAAACACCACTCGCCGCGCCCCGCCCTACCGTGGACCCCGCACACCCCGTACACACACCCCCAACGCGGAAGGGCCGGGACTCCCCTATGACTTCCACCCACGCCTTCTGGCTCGCCGGCCGCCAGGCCACCGGTGAGGACACCTTCGACGTCACGTCCCCCTGGGACGGCCGCACCGTCGCCACGGTGAGCCTGCCGACCGACGCCCAGGTCGAGGAGGCCGTGGCCGCCGCGTACGCCGTACGGGACGAGTTCGCCGCCACCCCCGCCCACGTCCGCGCCGCCGCCCTGGACCACGTCAGCCGCCGCCTGGCCGAGCGCACCGAGGAGCTCGCCCGGCTGATCTCCGCCGAGAACGGCAAGCCGGTCAAGTGGGCCCGCGGCGAGGTCGGCCGCGCGGTGTCCGTCTTCCGCTTCGCGGCCGAGGAGGCCCGCCGCTTCAACGGCGGCGAGGCGCAGCGCCTGGACACCGACGCCGGCGGCCAGGGCCGGCTCGCCCTCACCCGCCGATTCCCCAAGGGTGTCGTCCTCGGCATCGCGCCGTTCAACTTCCCGCTGAACCTGTGCGCCCACAAGGTCGCCCCGGCGATCGCGGCCGGTGCGCCGATCGTCCTCAAGCCGGCTCCCGCCACCCCCCTCTCCGGCCTGATCCTCGGCGACCTGCTCGCCGAGACCGAGCTGCCCGCCGGCTCCTGGAGCATCCTGCCGGTCTCCAACGACCGCATGCCCGCCCTGGTCCAGGACGAGCGGCTGCCGGTCATCTCCTTCACCGGCTCCGAGGCCGTCGGTTACGCGATCATGGACTCGGTGCCGCGCAAGCACTGCACCCTGGAACTGGGCGGCAACGGCGCGGCCGTCGTCCTCGGGGACTGGGCGAGCGACCAGGACCTGGACTGGGCCGCGGCCCGCATCGCGACCTTCTCCAACTACCAGGGCGGCCAGTCCTGCATCTCGGTGCAGCGTGTGATCGCCGACGCCGCCGTGTACGACCGCCTGCTGCCGCGCATCGTCGCCGCCGTCGAGGCGCAGGTCACCGGTGACCCCAACGACGACGCCACCGACGTCGGCCCGCTGGTCAGCGAGGCCGCCGCCGAGCGCGTGGAGTCCTGGGTCGACGAGGCCGTCGCCGCGGGCGCGAAGCTCCTCACCGGCGGCAAGCGGGACGGCGCCTCGTACGCGCCGACCGTCCTGACCGACCTGCCGGCCGATGTCACCCTCGCGAGCGAGGAGGTCTTCGGTCCGGTGCTGAGCGTGCGGAAGGTGAACGGCGAGGACGAGGCGTTCGCCGCCGTCAACGACTCCAAGTACGGCCTCCAGGCAGGCGTGTTCACGCACGACCTGCAGGCCGCCTTCCGCGCCCACCGCGCCCTGGAGGTCGGCGGCGTGGTCATCGGCGACGTGCCCTCCTACCGCGCCGACCAGATGCCGTACGGCGGCGCCAAGCAGTCCGGCGTGGGCCGCGAGGGCGTCAGGTTCGCGATGGACGACTACACCTACGAGCGGGTCCTGGTCCTGACGGGCCTCGCCCTCTGACCCACCCCTGAAGGACCGACGGCCCGAACCCACTGTGCGGGGGTTCGGGCCGTCGGTCGATCCCCCCCGTTCTCACCTGCGAGAACGGGGGGGGTTCGGCTTGTTCTCGCGAACCCACGGGAACACGTCAGGAGAACTCCGTTTCCTTCACATGATCGACAGTTGGCCTGGTGTGCCGTCGGGTGATCCGGGAGAGCGGTGCTCCTGCCGTGCGGCGCACCGGGCGCCCGCGTCGGACGGGTCGGGGCCCGGCGCCGGTCGTGCCGGTGCCGGGCCCCTTCTCGTGCCGGCTTCTCCGGACCCTCAGCCGGAGAAGCCGACGTGCGCGAGCCGCAGTGAGCCGCGCAGCCTGATGCGGAGGTCGTGCACGCCCTCGGCGGTCAGGGCGGCGCCGAGCTCCACGTAGTCGTACGGACCCGGCGTCGACGTCTGCGGCGACAGCACCGCCGACACGGGTCGCCCGTCGAGGGCGATCTCCACGGAGCCCCCGCCGCCCGCCACCGCGACGGTCACCCGAGTGACACCCGGCCCGAAGTCGCAGGCGCGGTAGAGCAGTTCGCCGGAGCCCTCCGCGACCGGCGTCACCGCGTCGCCCGACACCTTCGTGCGGTCCACGATCTCCGTGCCGCTCTGCTCGTCGAAGTCGGCCGCGTCCAGGCCGCGTTCGCGCACCGGGCGCGGTGCGGCGGGCTCACCGTCGAGCGCGACCGTCGTCTCCAGGCGCACGTCCTCGCTGGAGGCGCCGGCCAGCAGGGCGTACGGGCCCGGCTCCAGCCGCCACCGGCCGTGGGCGACGTCCCAGAACGCGAAGGCGGACAGCGGCACGTCGAAGGACACCTCCGCCCGCTCGCCCGGGGCCAGGGTGAGCCGCCGGTGCGCCACCAGTTCCCGGCGCGGGCGCGGGACCGAGGGCGCCTCGGCCCGGGTGTAGAGCTGGGCCACCTCGTCGGCGCGGACGTCGCCCGTGTTGGTGACCGTGAAGGACACCGACACCGCGTCGTCCGTCACCCGGGCCGAGAGGTCCGCGTACGCGAAGGACGCGTACGACAGGCCGTGCCCGAAGGGGAACAACGGGGTCCCCTCGAAGTACAGGTAGGTCTGCCGGCCGCCGATCACGTCGTAGTCGAGCAGGGCGGGCAGGTCGGCGTCGTCGGCGTACCAGGTCTGCGGGAGCCGCCCGGCGGGGGAGACGTCACCGGCCAGGACCCGGGCCAGTGCGGTGCCGGCCGCCTGACCGCCGTGCGCGGACCACAGCACCGCCGGGAGGGCCTCGGTGTCGACCGCGTACGGGTAGGCGGAGACCAGCGCCAGCACCGTGCGCGGGTTGGCGGCCCGGGCCGCGCGCAGCAGCCGCTCCTGGTGGTCCGGCAGCCGCAGGGTCGTACGGTCCTCCGTCTCCCGGCCGTTGATGTGCGGGTCGTTGCCCGCCACCACCACGACCACGTCGGCCGCGGCCGCGGCCCGCGCCACCGCCTCCTCGCCGCGCTCGGCGACGACCAGCTCGAAGATCTCGCCGTCCGCGCCGTCCGCGGCAACCCGCACGCCGTCGGCGGCGACACAGACGGGACGACCCGTTCCCGAGTGCCGGAGGAGGTGCCCGTTGCCGTGGGGTTCGAGGCGGAACGTCTCCTGTACGACCCAGCCGCCGGGCTGGTCGGCGGAGGCGCGCACGTACCCGTCCTCGGCGACCGACAGGTACCGGCCGTCGTGGGCGCGCAGCGTGAGCACGCCCTCGCCCCAGTCGACGAGCGCGAGTTCGCTGCCGGTGGCGTCGGTGGTGAGCGGCGGCAGGTCGGTGCGGCCGGCGACCAGGGCGGGGTCGAGGGCGCCCTCGGCGCCGGGCGCCCCGTCGGGGGCGTCCTCCGCGGGGAGCACGTGCAGGAACGTGCCGGCGGCCGTCCGCAGCCGGACCCGGTCCACGCCCTCCGCGAAGCCGACGGCCTGCGCGCCGAACCGCTCGTACAGGCCCTCCAGCGGGGTGGAGCGGTGGATGAGCGTGCCGCTGTACCAGTCGAGCTTGCACTCGTCGGCGAGCAGACCGACCACGGCGACGCGGGTGTCCGGGGCCAGCGGCAGCACCCCGTCGTTCCGCAGCAGGACCACCGCCTGCTCGGCGGCCTCCAGGGCCAGCGCGCGGTGCTCCGGGGTGTCGAAGTCGGCGGTGCCGGCGTACGGGTCCCGCGCCGGGTCGAACTCGCCGAGGCGGAAGCGGACCGAGAGCTGGCGGCGCACGGCCGCGTCGACGTCGGCCTCGGTGAGGAGCCCCCGCCCGAGGGCGCCGCGGACGCGCTCGACGATCTTCGAGGAGTCCGTGCCGTGGTCGGTGAAGCTGTCCACCCCGGCGCGCAGCGCGGCCGCGGTCGCCTCCTCGTGGGTGTCGAAGTAGTGCTCGGAGTCGACGAGATTGGACGGGGCGCCGGCGTCCGAACAGACCAGCAGCTCCTCCTCCGTCCAGGTGCGCAGCTGCTCCCGCAGGTACGGGGAGAGGTGGTTCGGGCGGCCGTTGACCAGGTTGTACGCCGGCATCACGCCGGCCACCGCGCCCGCCTCGACCGTCTCGCGGAAGGCGCGCAGGTCGTACTCGTGCAGGACGCGCGGGCGAACGGAGGACGAGGCGGTGTCCCGGTCGGTCTCGTTGTTGTGGGCGAGCCAGTGCTTGAGCACCGGCGCCGTGCGCCAGTACGCCGGATGACCGCCGCGCAGTCCGCGCGTGTAGGCGGTGGCGATGGCCGAGGTGAGCCGCGGGTCCTCGGAGTAGCCCTCCTCGTTGCGGCCCCACAGGGGGTGGCGCAGCAGGTTGACGGTCGGGGACCACACGTTGAGGCCGACGCGTTCGTCGCGGGCGCGCATCGCCCGGGCCTCCTTGGACACCGCCTCGCCGACGCGGTGCACCAGTTCCTCGTTCCAGGTGGCTCCGAGGCCCACGGCCTGTGGGAACACGGTCGCCGGACCCATCCAGGCCACCCCGTGCAGCGCCTCCTGGCCGGTGCGGAACGCGGCGATGCCGAGCCGCTCGACGGCCGGGGCGAACTGGTGCAGGAAGGCGGTCTTCTCGTCGAGCGTCAGCCGCGACACCAGGTCGTCGACGCGCTTCCCGAGCGGCAGCTGCGGATCACGGAAAGGCGGCGTGGGCGGCGTGGGTGCGGTCACGTGGAGATCCCCTTGCGATGGAGCGGCGAGACGCTTTCGAAGCGCTTCGATGCTCATTCGGCACCGGGGCGGGTGTCAAGGCGTATCCGCACACCGACTCCGACTTCTCGTCACTGTCCAAGCGCTGCATGAACACGGTGAGTCGTCCATGACCACGCACACATCGGAGGAATCTTGGGAGCGACCCTTGTGCGCCCTTAGACGTTCACTTAACCTCGCTGCAACATCGAAGCGCTTCGACTCGGGAAGCGGTGAACCGGGGGCGTGCCGCGAGTGCGTCCGGAACCGCAGATTCCTCCGACGACCGCTTCAGCTCAGCCAGTTCCACTGAAGACACCGCAGCCGACGGCCACCGCCGGGTGTCCTGGTGCGCCATGAAGGGTTGACGCAATGACGCCGAACGCCGCCTCCGGCCCCAGCCGGAGAAAGTTCCTCGCCTCCACGGCGGTCGCCACCGCAGCGGTGGCGGGAGGAATGCCGCTGCTGTCCGCCTGCGGCGGATCCGACGGCGGCTCGCGCGACGGCACCACGTCGGGCAAGGACGCGAAGAAGCTGCTGCCGGCGTACGTGGCCGGCAACGTCGTCACCCCCGACATCCCCAGCAAGAACGGCTCCGCGGTCGGCTTCACCGGCAAGCTCGACCTCGCGGACCTGAAGGTCTCGGTGCCGAAGAAGCTCGGCAAGGGCGGCCGGGTCACCGTCATGTCGCCCTTCTGGGGCTCCCCGCCGAAGGAGGACAACGCCTACTACAAGGCGATGAACGACCTCATCGGCGTCGACGTGGTCTGGCAGAACCAGGACGGCAACACCTACGACCAGAAGCTCGGCGCGGTCCTCGCCTCCAGCGAGGTGCCGGACGTCGTGGTCGTCCCCGGCTGGAACATGACCGGCAAGATCCCCAGCGGCATCATCGGCAAGTTCGCCGACCTCGGCCCGTACCTCTCCGGCGACGCCGTCAAGGAGTACCCCAACCTCGCGGCGATCCCCACCGACGCCTGGCAGCGCTCGATCTTCGGCGGCAAGCTGCGCGGACTGCCGATGCCGTCCTCGTACGTGTCCGGCATCCTGCCGCTGTACCGTCAGGACGTCTTCGAGAAGGAGGGCTACGAGGTCCCCCGGTCCTGCGACGAGTTCATGGCGCTGGCCAAGGACGCCACCAACGCGAAGGCCAAGCGCTGGGCCTGCCTGGACATGAAGTGGACCGCCTTCAACGCCTTCGGCGTGCTCTCCGGCAACGAGAAGTCCCTCGGCTGGAACCAGGCCGACGGCAAGCTGGTCTACCGCGCCGAGACCGACGAGTACCTCGAGGCCCTGGAGTGGACGCGCAAGCTCTTCGCCGCCGGCGTCGTGCACCCCGACGCCATGCTCGGCAAGAGCAACGCCACCGACCCCGGTCCCAAGTTCGCCGCCGGCGAGTTCATCGTCTACAACCAGGACATCTCCCAGTGGTGGAGCCGCACCGCCGAACAAGCCACCCAGAACCCGGAGTTCAAGGTCTGGGGCATGGACTTCTTCGGGCACGACGGCGGTGAACCCACACTGTGGGCGCAGAACCCGGCGAGCATCTTCGCCTTCGTCAACAAGAAGGCGTCCAAGTCCGTGATCCGCGACGTGCTGGCCGTCGCCAACGTCACCGCCGCGCCGTACGGCACCAAGGAGTACATGGCCACCAACTACGGCGTGGAGGGGACCCACTACACCGTCAAGGACGGCGTGCCCACCAAGACCGACCAGGGCAACATCGACGTGATGAACGCCTACGTGATGGTGGCGAGCCCCGCCGCGACCATCGCCCACCCCGACTTCCCCGAGGTCGCCAAGGGACAGGTCGAGTGGCAGCAGCGGATGGGCGCCTTCACCAGGAAGCCCACCTTCTACGGCATGCAGATCACCGAACCCGCCCGCTACACCAACCTCGCCAACGACTTCGAGCAGCTCGAGGACGACATCGTCCGCGGCCGCAAGAAGATCAGCGACATGCAGCAGGCCGTCTCCGACTGGCGCAGCAAGGGCGGCGACGAACTGCGCGACTGGTACAAGAAGCTGCTCGACGACAACGGCACGGCGGCGGGCTGACCGGTACCGAGGCAAGGAGAACGGCCGTGTCCCACAGCACGGTGCCCCGGACCAGGGCCGAGGCCGATGCGACGAAGAAGACCCCGGTGGCGTCCGGCGACGCCACCGGCTCCCGGAAGGGGAAGCCGAGCACGGGGAGGCTCAGCCTGCGGCTGAGGTTCCGCCGCGACCGCGTACTGCTGCTGATGACACTGCCGGCCGTCCTGCTGGTGCTGCTCTTCAACTACGTACCGATCCTCGGCAACGTCGTCGCCTTCCAGGAGTACGACCCCTACATCAGCGACAACGGGATCGTCTCCATCCTGCACAGCCCCTGGGTGGGCCTGGAGAACTTCCAGCGGATCTTCGAGGACTCCGCCTTCTGGAACTCCGTACGGAACACGCTGGTGCTGTTCCTCCTCCAGCTCGTGCTGTACTTCCCGGTCCCCATCCTGCTCGCCCTGCTCATCAACAGCGTGGTCCGGCCCCGGGTGCGGGCGATCTCGCAGGCCATCCTCTACCTGCCGCACTTCTTCTCCTGGGTGCTGGTCATCGCCGTCTTCCAGCAGCTCTTCGGCGGTGCGGGTCTCCTCTCCCAGCTGCTGCGCGACCACGGGTACGACGGACTCAGCCTCATGACCGACCCGGACACCTTCAAGTTCCTGGTCACCGCGCAGAGCGTCTGGAAGGACGCCGGCTGGGGGATCATCGTCTTCCTCGCCGCGCTCGCCTCGGTCAGCCCCGACCTGTACGAGGCCGCCGCGATGGACGGCGCGAACCGCTGGCGCCGCATGTGGCACGTCACCCTGCCCGCGCTGCGCCCGGTGATCGCCCTGCTGCTGGTGCTGCGCGTCGGCGACGCCCTGACGGTCGGCTTCGAGCAGATCCTGCTGCAACGCGACGCCGTCGGACCGGGAGCCGCGGAGGTCCTCGACACCTTCGTGTGGTGGAACGGCGTGCGCAACCAGGACTTCGGATACGCGGCCGCCGCCGGGCTCGTCAAGGGCGTCATCAGCCTCGGCCTGGTCCTGATCGCGAACAAGGTGGCCCACCTCATGGGCGAGCAGGGGGTGTACAAGAAGTGACCGCCGTCCACGAAGCGACCGCCGTGACCGACAAGCCCGCGCGCGGGCCCGGCCGCTGGGCGGCCCCGCCCAGGCCGGTGTGGGAGGAGAAGCCCAGCCCGGCCGGGCTCGCCGGCAAGGGACTGGTGCTGCTCCTGGCCTGCCTGGGAATCCTGTTCCCGCTGTGGATCGTCGTCGTCACCAGCCTCTCCTCGCGCAAGGCCATCGACGAGGCCGGCGGGCTGGTGATGATCCCCAAGGACATCACCTTCGTCGCCTACCAGGAACTGCTCAGCGGCGGCCAGGTCACCCGCGCCGCGCTCGTCAGCATCGGCATCACCCTGGTCGGCACCCTGTTCTCGATGGCGGTGTCGGTGCTGTGCGCCTACGGACTCTCCCGCAGCGGCTCGCTGGGCCACCGCTGGATCCTCATGGTGCTGCTGGCCACGATGTTCTTCAGCGCCGGCCTGATCCCCACCTACCTGCTGGTGCAGTCCCTCGGCCTGACGGACACCTACCTCGCGCTGATCCTGCCCAGCGCGATCAGCGTGTTCAACATCCTGGTGCTGCGCGGCTTCTTCATGGGCATCTCGCAGGAGCTGACCGACAGCGCCCGCATCGACGGCGCCGGAGACCTGCGCATCCTGTGGCAGATCGTCCTGCCGCTGTCCCGGGCGGTCGTCGCGGTGATCACCCTGTTCTACGCCGTCGGCTACTGGAGCGCCTGGTTCAACGCCTCCCTGTACCTCAACGACCAGGACATGCTGCCGCTGCAGAACGTCATGATCCAGCTCGTGCAGAAGCAGGAGGCGCCGGTCGGCCTCGGCCAGGCGATCAAGACCGGTGAGCTCTCCGGTCTGGCCGTGCAGATGGCGGTCATGGTCATGGCCCTGCTGCCCGTCGCCGTCCTGTCCCCGTTCGTCCAGCGTCACTTCAAGAAGGGGATGCTGACCGGCGCCGTGAAGGGCTGACGCCCCGAGCGGCGGGGCGGCCCGCGCGACGTCCCCGCCGCGGCGCCGTCGCGGCCGGCCGCGCGGTCCCCCGCGCCCCCGAAGCATCCCCAGTCCCCGCCCCCCCCGCACCACGAGGAGTGCCATGCGCGCGTTCCCCCTGAGCCGGCGTGCCGTTCCCGCCGGGAGCACGGCCGCCGTCGCGGCCGCCTCCGTCCCGTCGCTCGCCGGGCACGCGACGGCCGCGGAGCACCCGTCCGAGCCGGTCCGGTACGGGGAGCCCCGATGACGCCCTGCCTCGCGGACACCACCCGCGGCCGCATCCTCTTCGGAGGCGACTACAACCCCGAGCAGTGGCCCGAGGAGACCTGGCCCGAGGACGTCCGCCTGATGAAGGCCGCCGGCGTCAACTCCGTCACCCTCGGCGTCTTCTCCTGGTCGAGGCTCGAACCCCGGCCCGGCGCGCACGACTTCGCCTGGCTGGACCGCCTGATGGACCTCATGCACGCGCACGGCATCGGCGTCGTCCTCGCCACCCCCACGTCCTCGCCCCCGCCCTGGCTCGGCCGCCTGCACCCGGACACCCTGCCCCGTGACGAGGACGGCCGCACCGAGTGGTGGGGCGGCCGCCAGCACTTCTCGCACTCCAGCGGCACCTACCGCCGGCACGCCGCGGCCATCACCGAGGCCCTGGCCGCCCGCTACGCCGGCCACCCCGCCCTCACGATGTGGCACATCAACAACGAGTACTGCACCTTCGACCACGGCGACGAGGCCGCCGTCCGCTTCCGCCGCTGGCTCCGCGACCGGTACGGCACCCTCGACGGCCTGAACACCGCCTGGGGCACCGCCTTCTGGAGCCAGGGCTACGCCGACTGGGAGGAGATCCTCCCCGCCCGCCGGACCCACTACCTGAAGAACCCGACCCAGGTCCTCGACTTCCGCCGCTTCACCTCCGACATGCTCCTGGAGTGCTTCACCGCCGAACGCGACATCGTCCGCCGCCACACCCCGCACATCCCGGTCACCACCAACTTCATGCCGCTGTGGTCCGGCCAGGACGCCTGGCGCTGGGCCGAGGAGGAGGACGTCGTCTCCGTCGACCTCTACCCCGACCCGCGCGACCCCCTGGGCGCGCAGCACGGCGCCCTGGTCCAGGACATGGCCCGCTCGCAGGCGCGCGGCCCGTGGATGCTCATGGAGCAGGCGGCCGGACCGGTGAACTGGCGCGGCGCTAACCGGCCCAAGCCGCGCGGCATGAACCGCCTGTGGACGCTCCAGGCCGTGGCCCGCGGCGCGGACGCCGTCTGCTACTTCCAGTGGCGTCAGTCGCGGCAGGGCGCGGAGAAGTTCCACTCCGGCATGGTCGGCCACGCGGGGGAGCAGGGCCGTGCGTACCAGGAGATCAGGCAGCTCGGCGCCGACCTCGCCAGGCTCGGCCCGCACGTGGCGGGCACCCGGATCACGGCCGACGTCGCCGTCCTGCACGACTGGCACTCCTGGTGGGCCGGCGCCCAGGACGGCCGCCCCTCGACCCGCTTCGACTACCCGGACGTCCTGCACGCCTGGCACCGGGCGCTGTGGGAGGGCGGCCTCACCACCGACTTCGCCCACCCCGAGCACGACCTGACCCCGTACCGGATGGTCGTCGTGCCGCAGCTCTACGCGCTCACGGACGCCGCGATCGACAACCTCCTCGCCCACGTCCGCCGCGGCGGCACCCTCGTCTGCGGCTTCCTCACCGGCGTCGCCGACCAGGACGACCGGGTCAGGGACGGCGGCATGGACGCCCGGCTGCGCGACCTGTTCGGCATCCGCACCCTGCACGAGTGGTGGCCCCTGGAGACGGACGAGACGGCCGCCTGCGCGGGCTTCCGGGGCACGCTGTGGTCGGAGGAGATCGAGCCCGACGGCACCGCCACCGAGACGCTCCCGTACCGGGGCGGCGAGCTGGAGGGGCTCCCGGCCGTCCTGCGCAAGGACCGCGCCTGGTACGTGTCGACCCTGCCGGAGCCGGGCGCGCTGCGCGCCCTGCTCGCCCGCGCCGCCGCCGACGCGGGCGCCCGCCCGGTGCTCGACGGCCTGCCGGCCGGAGTCGAGGCGGTACGCCGCGGCGACCTGCTGTTCCTCCTCAACCACGGCCGCGAACAGGTCACCGTCGACGTCCCGGGCACCCACCGCGACCTGCTGACCGAGGCGGCCGTCACCGGCCGCGTCACCCTCGGCCGCCACGGCGTGGCGGTGCTGACGGAGCCGGCCCCGTGACCGGCGGACCCGTGCACGGCACCTGGGAGCCCGAGCCCGCCCGCCGCTGGGAGGACGGCTTCCTCAGCGGCAACGGCCACCACGGCGCCCTGGTGTTCGGCGACCCCGGGGCCGACCGCGTCGTCGTCACCCACCACACCCTCGTCCGCCCGGACGGCGACGACGCGCACCGCAGGCCGCCCCGGCTGGCCGCCGCGCTCCCCGCGCTCCAGGACCGTCTGCTGGCCGGGGAGACGGCCGCCGCCGAGGAGTTCACCGACGGCCGCCCGCTGCGATGGGTGCGGCCCTTCCACCCGGCGTTCCAGATCCGGCTGACCGGCCCCTCCGGCGACACCGGCCACCCCTACCGGCGCTCCGTCGACTTCACCACCGGCGAGACGACCGCGGCCCGCTCCACCTGGAGCAGCCGGGTCTTCGTCTCCCGCGCCGACGACGTGATCGTCCAGCGCGTCGCCGCCCCGCACCTCACCCTCGACATCTCCCTGGACCCCCGTCTCCCCGGAGCGCCCGCCGGTCTGGGCGTCGGCCACCGCGCCGTCCTCACGCCCGGGGGCGCCCTGCTCAGCCTGCGCGCCCGCTACCCCGGCAGCGACCTGGCGTACACCGGCGTCACCCTGGTCGCCGTCACCGGCGGCGCCACCAGGCTGGTCCCGCCGGGTGTGCTCGTCGAGGGCGCCACGGAGGTCCTGCTCCTCACCCGGGTGCGCCGGCACACCGGCGAACTGGACGTGGCCGCCGAGGGACGCGCCCTGCGCGGCCTGGCGGACGGAAACAGCCACGACGGACGACCGGGCAGGCCCCCGGACGACGCACCGGCCGGGGACGCGGACGACGGACCGGACGGCACGCCGTACGACACCCTCCTGCGCCGCCACCTCGCCCTGCACCGCACCGCCTACGACCGCGTCACCCTCGACCTCGCCGCCGACCCAGCCGAACGCGCCCTGCCGGGCTCGGCCCTGCTGGCACGGCCCCGCAGCGCGGCCCTGCTGGAGCGCCTGTTCGCCGCCGGCCGCTACCACCTCCTGTCGTCCGGCGGCCTGCTCCCGCCCCGTCTGACCGGCCTGTGGACCGGCGACTGGAACACCGCCTGGTCCGGCGCGTTCACCACCAACGCCAACCTCAACCTCCAGACGTCCTCCGCGGCGGCGGCCGCCCTGCCCGAGGTCACCGAGGCCCACGCGGCCCTGGTCCACCGCCAGCTGCCCCACTGGCGCGACAACGCCCGCGCGATCTTCGGCACCCGCGGTGTCGTCGCCCCCTCGCACACCGACGGCGAGTCGGGCCACACCTACCACTTCAGCCGCGAGTACCCCCTCCACCTGTGGACGGCCGGCGCCGACTGGCTGCTCAAGCCCCTCGTCGACCACGACGAGACCTACGGCACCCGTGATCCCCGCACCACCGCCGCACTCGCCGAAGTCGCCCTGTTCTACGAGGACTTCCTCACCCGGACCGACGGGGACGGCCAGGTCGCGGTCGTCCCGTCGTACTCGCCCGAGAACCGGCCCGCGAACGCGAGCTGGGGCACGGTCGACGCGGCCATGGACCTCTCCGCCGCCCGGCACGCCCTGCTGACCGCCGCCGACCGCCACCCCGAGCACGCCGGCCGCTGGCGCGCCCTCGCCGGCCGGATCCCGCCGCACCGGATCAACGCCGACGGCGCCCTCGCCGAGTGGGCCCGGCCCGGCCTGACGGACACCTACGACCACCGCCACCTCAGCCACCTCTACGGTGTCTGGCCGCTCGACGAGATCACCCCCTACGACACCCCCGGCCTCGCCGAGGCCGCCCACCGCGCCCTCGAACTGCGGGGCGCCGAGAACGACTCGGCCCACGGCCACCTCCACCACGCCCTGGTCGCCGCCCGCCTCCGGGACGGCGACCGGGTCGCCCACGCACTCGGCCGGGTGCTCGACGGCGACTACTTCCACGCGTCCCTGATGAGCGCGCACTACCCCCACCGCGACGTCTACAACGCCGACGCCGCGCACACCCTCCCGGCCGTGCTCCTCGAGATGCTCGTCCAGTCCACGCCCGGCCGGCTGGTGCTGCTCCCCGCCCTCCCGGCGACCTGCCCCGCGGGCGAACTCAAGGGCGTACGCACCCGGTTCGGGGCCGGACTCGACCTCACCTGGACGGCCGACGGCGATGCGACGGCCGTCCTGCGCCCGGACCGCACCCACCGCATCGACCTCAGGACCCCCTCCGGCGCCGAACCGCTCGACCTCGTCGCCGGCGAGGACCGCGTCATCAGCGTCAAGGCGCGGCAGCGACAGCGCACCTCCCCCCACCCGTGGAAGGAAACGCCATGGCACCACGCAAGCGCACCCTGACCGCCCTCCTGGCCCCGGCCCTCGCGCTCGGCGCCACCGTCGGACTGGCCTCCGCCCCCGCCCAGGCCGCCGTCTGGAACTCCTGCGACCAGTGGGGCAACACGAGCCTCAACGGCTACACCCTCTACAACAACATCTGGGGCTCCGGTGCCGGCAGCCAGTGCGTCTGGGCCAACTCCGGCACCAACTGGGGCGTCTGGGCCGACCACCCGAACACCGGCGGCATCAAGTCGTACCCGAACGCCAAGAAGGTGATCAACAAGCCGATCACTTCGCTGGGCTCGCTCAGCAGCAGCTACAACGTCACGGTCCCGGCGTCCGGCGCGTACAACACGTCGTACGACATCTGGGACACGGACTACGACTACGAGATCATGCTCTGGGTCAATTACAACGGCGCCGTCGGCCCCCTCGGCACCTCACAGGGCTCGGTCACCCTCGGCGGCCACTCCTGGAACGTCTACAAGGGGAACAACGGCGCCAACGAGGTCTTCTCGTTCCTGCGCACCTCGGACTCCAGCTCCGGCACGGTCGACATCCTGCCGATCCTGAAGTGGATCAAGGACACCAAGCGCTGGATGGGCAACGAGACCATCGGCGACGTGCAGTTCGGCTACGAGATCACCTCGTCGTCCGGCGGCCTGGACTTCCGGACCAACAGCCTGACGGTCAGCGGCGGCTGACCGGAGCGCACCACGGCCGAGGGGCCGGTCCCACCGGGACCGGCCCCTCGGCCAAGTGGTGAGGCGGGACGGCCCGCGCGGGGCCGGTGCCGACTACGGCCGGACCGGCGCGGCCCCCGAGCTCGCCCGCACCGTCAGCTCCGGCTCGAGCAGCACGACCTCCTCGCTGCCGTGCCCCTCGAGCTTGGCGACGAGCTGTTCCACGGCACGCCGGCCCATCTCCTGGGCGGGCAGGGCGACCGAGGTCAGCCGCACCGAGGCCTGCGTGGCGACCTGCTCGGGGCAGACCGCGACCACCGACACGTCCTCGGGCACGGCCCGGCCCTGCTGGCGCAGCAGCGCGAGCAGCGGTTCGATCGCGGACTCGTTCTGGACGACGAACCCGGTGGTGTCCGGACGTTCGTCGAAGACGCGGGCCAGGGTCGCGGACATCGCGTCGTAGCCGCCCTCGCAGGGGCGGTGCAGCAGCCGCAGCCCCAGCTCCCGCGCGCGGGTGCGCAGGCCGTCGAGGGTGCGTTCGGCGAAGCCCGTGTGCCGTTCGTAGACGGCGGGCGCCTCTCCGATGACAGCGATGTCGCGGTGTCCCAGCGACGCCAGATGCTCCACACACAGCGCACCGGTCGCCCGGAAGTCCAGGTCGACGCAGGTCAGGCCGGTGGTGTCGGCGGGCAGGCCGACCAGTACGGAGGGCTGGTCGGTGCCGCGCAGCAGCGGCAGCCGGGCGTCGTCGAGCTCGACGTCCATCAGGATCATCGCGTCGGCGAGGCCGCTGCCGGTGACGCGGCGCACCGCGTCGGGCCCCTCCTCGCCCGTGAGTAGCAGCACGTCGTAGCCGTGGGCGCGTGCGGAGGTGGCGACCGCGATGGCGATCTCCATCATCACCGGCACGTACATGTCGGTGCGCAGCGGGATCATCAGCGCGATGATGTTCGACCTGCTGCTGGCCAGGGCGCGGGCGCCGGCGTTCGGGTGGTAGCCGAGCTTCCGGATGCTCTCCTCGACCCGTTGGCGGGTGGTGGTGGAGATGGACCGCTTGCCGCTGAGGACATAGCTCACCGTGCTGGCCGAGACTCCGGCGTGCTGGGCGACCTCGGCGAGGGTGACCATCCAGCTCTCCAAGCTTTGTGAAGCGCTTCGACAGCGCGCGGGGCGTGCACGGGCGGGTGAGGGTGGTTCGACAGTAGCTTCAGCGATGGTGGGTGTCCATAGGTTGTCGAAGCGCTTCGACAGCTTTCTTCACCGGTATCTCCCCGCTCGCTCGTCCATCCTCTCGTGCCGGCGGCCATCGGCCGAACGGCCGCACGAAGGGTGGTGGGCCGGCCCCGGAGCGGGTACACACGATCGGGTAGCACCGACTAGTAACGTACGCCCGCGAGTTCGCTCATGAGGGACTTCGTGGCCGTACCTCCCTTCGATGCCGATCCGCGGCGAGGTGAGCCTCATGTCCGCTCCATCCACCCCTTCCTCCCGACCCACCGTCACCGAACGTGAGGCCCGTCAGGTGGCGGAGGCTGCCCGGGAACAGGACTGGCGCAAGCCCAGCTTCGCCAAGGAGCTGTTCCTCGGCCGCTTCCGCCTCGACCTCATCCACCCCCACCCGGTCCCCGCCGACGAGGCCGTCCAGCGCGGCGAGGAGTTCCTCGCCAAGCTCCGCGACTTCTGCGAGACGAAGATCGACGGCGCCGTCGTCGAACGCGACGCCCGGATCCCCGACGAGGTGATCACGGGGCTGAAGGAGCTGGGCGCCTTCGGCATGAAGATCGACACCAAGTACGGCGGGCTCGGCCTCACCCAGGTCTACTACAACAAGGCCCTCTCCCTGGTCGGATCCGCGAATCCGGCGATCGGCGCGCTGCTCTCCGCCCACCAGTCGATCGGTGTGCCGCAGCCGCTGAAGATGTTCGGCACCCAGGAGCAGAAGGACACGTTCCTGCCCCGCTGCGCCCGCACCGACATCTCGGCGTTCCTGCTCACCGAACCGGACGTCGGCTCCGACCCCGCCCGCCTCGCCACGACCGCCGTGCGGGACGGGGACGACTACGTGCTCGACGGCGTGAAGCTGTGGACGACCAACGGCGTCGTCGCCGACCTGCTCGTCGTCATGGCCCGCGTGCCGAAGAGCGAGGAGGGCAGGGGCGGCATCACGGCCTTCGTCGTGGAGGCCGCCTCCGAGGGCATCACCGTGGAGAACCGCAACGCCTTCATGGGCCTGCGCGGCCTGGAGAACGGCGTCACCCGCTTCCACCGGGTCCGCGTACCCGCCGCCAACCGCATCGGTCCCGAGGGCGCCGGCCTCAAGATCGCCCTGACCACCCTGAACACCGGCCGCCTCTCGCTCCCCGCCATGTGCGTCGGGGCCGGCAAGTGGTGCCTGAAGGTCGCCCGGGAGTGGTCGGCGGCGCGCGAGCAGTGGGGCCGGCCGGTCGCGCTGCACGAGGCGGTCGGTTCGAAGATCTCGTTCATCGCGGCGACCACCTTCGCCCTCGAGGCCGTGGTGGACCTCGCCTCCCAGATGGCCGACGAGGACCGCAACGACATCCGCATCGAGGCCGCCCTCGCCAAGCTCTACGGCTCCGAGATGGCCTGCCTCATGGCCGACGAGCTGGTCCAGATCCGCGGCGGCCGGGGCTTCGAGACGGCCGCCTCCCTCGAAGCCCGCGGCGAGCGCGCGGTCCCCGCCGAGCAGCTCCTGCGCGACCTGCGGATCAACCGCATCTTCGAGGGCTCCACGGAGATCATGCACCTGCTGATCGCCCGCGAGGCCGTCGACGCCCACCTCTCGGTCGCCGGGGACCTGATCGACCCGGACAAGTCCCTGTCCGACAAGGCGAGGGCGGGCGCGCAGGCGGGCGTCTTCTACGCCAAGTGGCTGCCGAAGCTGGTCGCCGGCCCGGGCCAGCTCCCGCGCTCCTACGCCGACTTCCACCCCTCGGGCCACGTGGACCTCTCGGGGCACCTGCGGTACGTCGAACGCACCGCCCGCAAGCTCGCCCGCTCCACCTTCTACGCCATGTCCCGCTGGCAGGGCCGGATGGAGACCAAGCAGGGCTTCCTGGGCCGCGTCGTCGACATCGGCGCCGAGCTGTTCGCCATCAGCGCCGCCTGCGTCCGCGCCGAGCACCTGCGCGGGCGGGGCGACCACGGCCGCGAGGCCTACCAGCTGGCCGACGCCTTCTGCCGCCAGTCCCGCATCCGCGTCGAGGAGCTCTTCGGCCGGCTGTGGACCAACACGGACGAGCTCGACCGCAAAGTCGTCAAGGGCGTGCTCGGCGGCGCCTACGAGTGGCTGGAGCAGGGCGTCGTCGACCCGTCGGGCCAGGGCCCCTGGATCGCGGACGCGACGCCCGGGCCGAGCACCAGGCAGAACGTCCACCGCCCCATCCCCTGACACCCGGCCCCTCGTCGTCGCCGCCCGCCCGGCGACGACGGGGCCCGGCGACGACGGGCCCGGCCGCGACCGGGCAGCGCCGGGCCGCGCGACACCCGCCCGGGGGACGCGCTGTCCTCCCGGAGGGCGGTTGCGGCCACAATGGGGGAATGAGCGACAGTCCAGCACCCCTCGCCGACCCGCACCTCGTCTACGACCCGGTGGCGGGCGACGGCCCGAAGGACGTGGTGATCCTCGGGTCCACCGGGTCGATCGGGACCCAGGCCATCGACCTCGTGCTGCGCAACCCGGACCGCTTCCGGGTCACCGGCCTGTCCGCCAACGGCGGCCGGGTCGCCCTCCTCGCCGAGCAGGCGTACCGGCTGAAGGCACGGACCGTCGCCGTGGCCCGCGAGGACGCCGTACCGGCCCTGCGGGAGGCCCTCGGTGCCCAGTACGGCACCGGTGAGCCCCTTCCCGAGATCCTCGCGGGACCTGAGGCGGCGACGCGGCTCGCCGCCTCCGACTGCCACACCGTCCTCAACGGCATCACCGGCTCCATCGGACTCGCGCCGACCCTGGCCGCCCTGGAGGCGGGGCGCACCCTCGCGCTCGCCAACAAGGAGTCGCTCATCGTCGGCGGGCCGCTGGTCAAGGCCCTCGCCAAGCCCGGGCAGATCATCCCGGTCGACTCCGAGCACGCCGCCCTGTTCCAGGCACTCGCCGCCGGCACCCGCGCCGACGTGCGCAAACTGGTCGTCACCGCGTCCGGCGGACCCTTCCGCGGCCGGACGAAGGAGCAGCTCGCGAGCGTCACCGTCGAGGACGCCCTCGCCCACCCCACCTGGGCCATGGGCCCGGTGATCACCATCAACTCCGCGACCCTCGTCAACAAGGGCCTCGAGGTCATCGAGGCGCACCTGCTCTACGACATCCCCTTCGACCGCATCGAGGTCGTCGTCCACCCGCAGTCCTACGTCCACTCGATGGTCGAGTTCACCGACGGGTCGACCCTGGCCCAGGCGACGCCCCCCGACATGCGCGGGCCCATCGCCATCGGACTCGGCTGGCCCGAACGCGTCCCCGACGCCGCCCCCGCCTTCGACTGGAGCAAGGCCTCGTCCTGGGAGTTCTTCCCGCTCGACAACGAGGCCTTCCCCTCGGTGAACCTGGCCCGGCACGTCGGGGAACTCGCGGGCACGGCCCCCGCGGTGTTCAATGCCGCCAACGAGGAGTGCGTCGAGGCGTTCCGCTCCGGCGCGCTGCCGTATCTCGGGATCATGGAGACCGTCACGCGGGTGGTCGAGGAGCACGGCACCCCCCGTACGGGAACCTCGCTCACCGTGTCGGACGTCCTCGAAGCGGAGGCCTGGGCGCGCGCCCGGGCCCGGGAACTGGCGGCACAGACGGCGGAGGCCCGTGCATGACGACCCTGATGTTCATCCTCGGCATAGTCCTCTTCGCGGTCGGCCTGCTGTTCTCCATCGCCTGGCACGAGCTGGGCCACCTGTCCACGGCCAAGATGTTCGGCATCCGCGTGCCGCAGTACATGGTGGGCTTCGGACCGACGCTCTTCTCGAAGAAGAGGGGCGACACCGAGTACGGGGTCAAGGCCATCCCGTTCGGCGGCTACATCCGCATGATCGGCATGTTCCCGCCCGGCCCCGACGGCCGCCTGGAGGCCCGCTCCACCTCGCCCTGGCGCGGCATGATCGAGGACGCCCGGTCGGCGGCCTTCGAGGAGCTCCAGCCCGGTGACGACAAGCGCCTGTTCTACACGCGCAAGCCGTGGAAACGGGTCATCGTCATGTTCGCCGGCCCGTTCATGAACCTCGTCCTCGCGGTGGTGCTGTTCCTCACGGTCCTCATGGGCTTCGGCATCTCGCAGCAGACCACCACCGTCGGCTCCGTCTCCCAGTGCGTCATCTCGCAGAGCGAGAACCGCGACAAGTGCGCCGGCACCGACAAGCCGTCCCCGGCCGCGGCGGCCGGCCTGAAGCCGGGCGACAAGATCGTCTCCTTCGACGGTGTCCGCACCGACGACTGGGACCGGCTGTCCGACCTGATCCGCGCCACCCCCGGCGAGACCGTGCCGATCGTCGTCGAGCGGGACGGCCGGGAGGTCACGCTCCACGCCGCGATCGCCACCAACCAGGTCGCCAAGAAGGACTCCCACGGGCAGATCGTCCAGGGCGAGTACGTCACCGCGGGCTTCCTCGGCTTCAGCGCGGCCACCGGCGTGGTGAAACAGGACTTCGGCCAGTCCGTGACCTGGATGGGCGACCGCATCGGCGACGCCGTCGACTCCCTCGCCGCCCTGCCCGGCAAGATCCCCGCCCTGTGGGACGCCGCCTTCGGCGACGGGCCGCGCGAGGCCGACAGCCCGATGGGCGTCGTCGGCGCCGCCCGGGTGGGCGGCGAGATCGCCACGCTGGACATACCGCCCACCCAGCAGCTCGCCATGTTCGTCATGCTGGTCGCCGGCTTCAACCTCTCCCTGTTCCTCTTCAACATGCTCCCGCTGCTGCCGCTCGACGGCGGCCACATCGCGGGCGCGCTGTGGGAGTCGCTGCGCCGGAGCTTCGCCAAGGTGCTGCGCCGGCCCGACCCGGGCCCCTTCGACGTGGCGAAGCTGATGCCGGTGGCGTACGTGGTGGCGGGCGTGTTCGTCTGCTTCACCCTGCTCGTCCTGGTCGCGGACGTCGTCAATCCGGTACGGATCAGCTGAAGCCGGCACGGCCGCCGGGGAGCCCGGTCCGGGGAACACGACCCCGGGCCGGGCTCCCCGCACGTCACGCGCGGATGGATGCCATCGGGTGGTTTCGCCGTACGCTGTGTGCCGGGGGTTCAGGTCCGTGCCGTAATCTCGAGGGCCGGAGCCCGCCGCTGACCGGGGCCGGATCTTGATCCAAGACTTGGGGTTGCACAGCAGATGACTGCGATTTCTCTCGGCATGCCGTCCGTTCCGACCACGCTCGCCGTGCGCCGCAAGAGCCGGCAGATCCAGGTCGGCCCCGTGGCGGTCGGCGGTGACGCCCCCGTGTCGGTGCAGTCGATGACGACGACCCGTACGTCCGACATCGGCGCGACCCTCCAGCAGATCGCCGAGCTGACGGCCTCCGGCTGCCAGATCGT